>JAHIPG010000191.1 GCA_018894775.1 Nanobdellota archaeon | reverse complement strand
TCGATGATATTCTTAACATCAACCATATGGAGTTTTTCCTTTTCATTGAAGAAATCAGATAAAGGAGTACCATGTTTCATATAGCTGATAAGATTATCAATAGCAGAATCAGCTGTCTTCTTATCAAACAATTCATAGACTCCATGCTTCTCAAACTCAGCCTTATAAAAACCATCATCAAAAATAACAAGTCGGAAACTAAAAAGAATAATAACAAGAGGAATCAGAAAAGCGACTAATGGAATTTTTAATTTCATCTAAAACCAACCTAGGAACATTCCAATACCCAATAGCAATAAGAAGAGCCCCATCGCGAGCCTCATCCAGTTCTTCTTGGATAAACGCCAGTTCTCAATGTGTTCAGCCTTCATACCTTTAGTTACTAAAAATAATATGATAATCAAAGGCAAAACAAACATCACATTATAAAGCAATAAGTAAAAGAAAGCCATAAGATTAGTTGTTGTACTAGCAAGCATGGCTAGAATAGCTAGGTAAACGCCACCTGTACAAGGGAGCTCGAACATCGAAACTAAAAATCCTAATACGATAGCAGCAGGAACATTACCTTTCCGGGTCCATTTCTCAATGGTTGGATTCATAGATTTAGGAATCTTTAATGAAAAACCTTTTCCATACCAGAAATAATCCTTAACATTAACCAAACCAGCAAAAACAGCAAAAGTAGCTGCAGCATAAACCATGAAGCGAGACATACCACTCACCTGTATAACAGTAAGCAAGCCTAATCCTGCAATAAGGTAAGTTATGTACACAGAAAGGATATACATTGTGCCAGCCCTAACCATCCTTCTCTTAGTGGATGAAATATTGATAAGGAAAGTGATAAGGAAAATCAATACTGCAAAAGCACAAGGGTTGATACCATCAATCAAGCCAGCACCTAATACCAGGGGCAGGGTGATCTTCTTCGTTGTTGTCGGAACGTCAACATCACCAACAGGAATATCATGACAACCCATACCATCAGGCAGAGGGCAACCTGTATAATCAGAAGCAATCAAAGAATCAATCTCAGATTCCAAATTATCCTTAATCTGATTCGAACCCATGAAGAACGTATTACCAATAGCCATCATAGGAACACCACGAGATTCTAAAGGAATATTTTGCACACCACAATACTTGTTGTATAACTGATAATTCTCAAGATTACGCGATATCTCTAACTTATTGACATGTATCTTATCACCATACTTCTCTTCTATATCCTCAAGCCAAGGCTTGAGCTTAGCACATTTAGGACATATAGTTGTGTAGAAATAAATAATACATATATCATCAGGATTATGTTCCATGAAATCAATCACATAAGAAGCGCTAGTAGATTCATCATATTCAACATCACACGTTTCAGACTCAATATCACAACTTTCTTCTGCACTAACAAAACTGCAAAATATAAAGAATAATGCTATCACCAAAAAAATCTTTTTCATCATTATTAAGACTAACAATTTTTGTTTAAAAAGTTTTCCTTACGTTCAAATATAAAACCAGATAAAGGTACTGATAGCAGAGGAAAACAATATGATTACAGAATAAAATACTATAAGCCTAGGCCAGGCAATACAAAGAACTGTATCATCAGAGCCAGGACTTTTTTGAACATACTTATTAAGATAACGTCCTGAAAACCTATTATTAATGAGCCAGTTAAAGAAACTCTTTGAGCTCTTCAGATAACATAATCCTGCGAGCAGGACAAAAGGAAATGTAGGCAGAATTGGGATAAGTAAAGCCAATAAACCTATCACTAGAAAAAAACTACCTAAAACTATCAATGCACTTCTTATTGGGTTTATCATATCTTGGTTATGGATATTTTACCCTTTATAACTTTATTCCAAACCATATAAAATTTTTTAAATAAAAATCGATAACCAAAACAAAGACTAAAAGGGTGATAAAAATAGAAGGAATGCCTAAAGATATATTCAGAGAATACGATATCCGTGGCCTAGTTGATAAAGATCTTACTGAAGAGAGAGTAGAACTAATCGGAAAAGCTTACGGAACATTAGTTAATGGGAACATTGCTGTAGGAAGAGACATAAGAACAAGTTCTGAAAAATATTCCAAAGCACTGATAAAAGGTTTAAGGTCAACAGGGTGTAACATTATTGATATCGGAATCTCAACAACACCCCTACTATATTTTTCTATACACCAATACGAACAAGACGGCGGAATAATGATCACAGGAAGCCACAACCCAATAGAATATAATGGGCTGAAACTATGCAAGGGATTGATGAGCTTACACGGAAAAGACATACAAGAAATAAGGAAAGTCGTTGAAAAAGGCGAATTCAAACAAGGCGAAGGAACAATACAAGAAAAAAATCCGCTAGAACAATATCATGCTTACATAAAAGACAAAATAAAATTAGGAAAGAAATTGAAAGTAGTTATTGATTCTGGTAACGGAACAGCAGGACCAGTTGCATTGAAACTTCTGAAAGATTTAGGATGCGAAGTAGTTCCACTTTATTGTGATCCAGACGGAACATTTCCAAACCATCTACCAGACCCTACTGTAGTAGAATACGTACAAGATTTGATTGCAAAAGTAAAAGAAGAAAATGCAGATGTAGGAATAGGGTATGATGGAGATGCAGACAGGATAGGAATGATTGATGAAAAAGGAAACATCATTTATGGAGACAATATAATGATGCTCCTTTCAGAAGAACTCCAACAAAGAAAACCAGGTTCAAAAGTCATATTTGATGTAAAATGCAGTTCATTATTAGCAGATGAGATAAAAAGACAGGGGGGAGTACCAATAATGTGGAAAACCGGACACTCACTAATTAAATCAAAGATGCATGAAGAAAAAGCGGAATTAGCAGGAGAGATGTCAGGCCATATATTCTTCAATGATAGATTCTTAGGGTTTGACGATGCAATATACGCATCATGCAGACTCCTAGAAATATTAAGCAATACAGACAAGAAAGCATCACAACTACTGGAACATCTGCCAAAAACATACAACACTCCAGAAATAAGAGTTGATTGTCCTGAGGACAAAAAGTTCCTTATCCCTGAGGAACTGAAAAAAGAAATTGGGAACGAGTTTAACATCTATGACATAGATGGCGCCAGAATTCATTTCGAAGATGGTTGGGGATTAGTTCGGGCATCGAACACTCAACCCGTCTTAGTCCTAAGATTCGAAGCACAAAGCCCAGAAAGACTACAAGAAATACAGAACTTTGTAGAAAATAAGGTAGAACTAATAAAAAACAGGCTTTAAAATTCTAAAAATTATCCATCCTTTTTTTGAGCAACTCAATATTCTTTTTAAGACCTTTATTTCTTAATTTCTTAGCAGTCTTAGTATAATACTTTATTTCTTTCAGGAAGT
>JAHIPG010000001.1 GCA_018894775.1 Nanobdellota archaeon | reverse complement strand
GAGAACGAATAATATTAGTTTCAAGTGGAGAATCATTTTCAGCAAAAAAGGTGAAATAGTATAAGATAGAATAAAGATTGATTGACTCGCCTATTAATGTGGTATAGGTGGCTCTTTAAGGTTTCCTGGTGGGGGATGGAAAAGTTGTATACACAAACAAAAAAATATAATGAAACACATATACTATACTGGTGAGAAAAACCGATGGCAGCACAAATGGCGTTTGATACAACATCAAAAAACATCAAAACAGGGGATTACCAGGCATTCCAAGAAACAGTAACAAATATCATCTCCGGCCTAACAAACCAGATAAACAAAAAAGACTTAAATAATATACTAACAGGAAAACATGTTCTAACCAGAGAAATAATAAAAAACCAATATGCACCGGAGGCGTTCACGAAACACCACATAATTGTGCCACTTCTTATTTTTTTAGGATACAAAGACCCTGGGGGGAAAACAGAAGCAGGTGAAGTTCTGGGTGAAAAGAAACGGGAAATAGATTATAAACTCCCCGTAAACAATGATATGATTTTATTGGAGGCAGAATCACTAAACCATGACTTAACTGCCAAAGGCCATGGTGTTGCGCAGGTTACTGAGTGGCTTTCCTACAAAACGGTGGAAACAGACTTTGGTGTTGCTACAAATGGTTTTGAATGGGTTCTACTAAAATGGGATAATAACCTTAAAAAAGTAAGAATACTAAAAACAGTGAATCTTTTACCCCTGTTTCGACAGAAAGCTGGTTTTTCCACCCTAGATGCGGAAATAAATATAGAGAATATTTTCTCAGAATTTTATTCATTCTTTGCTTTCTACAACATCATCACATCCCTAAGAGAAATTGATAAAATACTAATTGAAAAAAGAGAGGAAGTCAGCAAACAATTCTACAACAAATATATTGAACTGGTTTTCGGGATCACCAAGGTAACTAAAGAAAAAATAGAGAGATGCAGCTACTATCTTCTGAATGTAATAAAAACTCCTTCACCATACACATCTGAGACAGAGAAACGCAAATTTGTAGTAACCTTCATGAACAGGGTGTTGTTCATAAAATTTTTGGAAGATAAACAACTCGCTCCTCCGCATTTATTAAAACAACTCTATAAAAGATATACAAACCAAACGCCACCTGGCTCCTTCTACAAAACATACATAGCACCATTGTTTTATAATGTTCTTAACACACCACTCTTAATGAGAGAAAAAAATGTTAGGAACATTGATTTATTCCAAAACATCCCATACCTTAATGGTGGATTATTCAGAGAAAATATAAAAGATGAAAAAATATATGATGTTGAAAACGATATAGTTGAAAAAATAATAAAGTTTATAGAGGAATATGATTTCACATTATCCACCACATTAGCAATATCAGACAACGGAACAAACAAAGGGGCACTGGATCCTGATATACTAGGATATGTTTTTGAGAAAACCATAAACTTCCTCACCGGTGAAGGGATGGATAGAAAAAAAATGCTTGGTGCATACTACACACCAGATGAAATAACTACATACATCTCAAAAAACACAATTTATCCATTCCTACTCGAAAAAATCAAAGAACACCTAAAGAAGAAGGGATGGAAAGACAATGACTTGCAATACAACACATTAGAGGAGATACTTGTAAAACCACCATCTAAAAACAGAAACACATGGGAAGAAATCCTCAACAACATAGTTAACAAAATCACGATACTTGACCCTGCCTGCGGAAGCGGGCATTTCTTAACATCAGCACTCAAAGAACTGTTGCATATTAAAGAAATAATCTATCATATAATGGAAGAAAAAAATTATGACAGATACCACCTAAAATGGGAAATAATAGCAAACAACCTATTTGGGGTAGACATAGAAGGCGCAGCAACGGAAATAGCAAAACTCAGACTATGGCTCAGTCTGATAGAAGATCTCAAAATAGGGGAGCGGGATAAAATAGAGGCGCTTCCTAATATCGAGTTTAATATTAGGGAGGGTAACAGTCTTATTGGGTGGTTAGATGAGGATTTAAAGGATGTCTCTATAGAAACGTGCTATGATGAATATATGGAGGCTACGTTGGATGGTTTGAAACTGAATTATATGAAGGACCCGGTTATTCGCCAGAAAATAGAGGAAGCAGAAAAACTATTGATGGAAGAATACGCAAGGGTTGAATCATATGTCAAGGCCTACTCTATTTTACATGATATATACCCATCACAAACCGGCGAAGGAGCAGTTTTACTTCATAAAATGATAGAAGGGATTAGAAAAAAGATATACCTGCCTGTGACATCAGCATATGTTAGATATCTTGGGAAACAAGGGATTAAAAAGATTGGCGTGGATGAAATGGAAAAGCTGTCTGTGTTTCATTGGAAAGTAGATTTCGGGTTCATACTCAACAATGGTGGATTCGATGTTGTTATCGGAAATCCGCCCTACATACAAAAAAATGCTTTTAAAAGGGTTGAAAAATCAATTGTGTCTACAATATTTAAAGAAAACAGGGGAAATATGAACACCGCTGCTGTTTTCATTAACCAAATCAATAGGCTAAATAAAGAGACAGGGTATCAAGGAATGATTGTTCCTAAATCATTATTATTTTCAAAGTCTTGGTTAAATGATAGAAAAAAACTGTTAAAAAGAATAGTTAAAATTGTTGATGTAAGCAAAGCGTTCAAAGATGTTTTATTAGAACAAGTCATATATACAGCCGAAAAAAGGGAGACGGGGGGTTGGTATTATTCACAGAGGTACGCGAACCATTTATTTTCTACAAAATCAGTTAAAATACAAAAACAATTAACAAATACAGTTAGCATACTTGTAACAGACATTAATGAAATGGAAATAGAGATACTTAATAAACTCAGAAGTAAGTGCTTTTCCTTGGGTAATATTACAAAAACATTCTCTGGTTTTCCATATCAATCAAAACTCACAGAAAGAGGGGACATATCTGTAATAGGTGGTAAAGAAATAGGAAGGTACTTCATCAAAGGCATAAAAGGATATTTTACAAAGAATTTCTTAAACTCCTTAAACGGGGTATCTCAGTTTAAACAAAAAAAGATAGTATCTCAGCGAATTGTGGCACATGTAACAAAACCAAAGGAAAGAATTATTATAATGTCATCATATGATGATAAAGGCGTAATTACAGTAAACACTGTAAGTAACACAATTTTAACAGATAACAAATATAATCTCAAATCAATCCTTCTAATTTTAAATGCTAAAATCACTTCTTGGTTTGCATATCGATTCATATACGCAAAAGCGATTAGGGGTATGGATCTTTATGATTACTTTATAGGTAAAATTTTAATTCCAAACAACATCATCTTAAAACAACACATGTTGGAAATAATCGCTGATTATTTATTAACCTTACACAAAATCTCTTTTAAAAAAGGGGAAGGGGTGATAGGGCTCCAGAATATAGAAGAACTTACTGATTGCATAGTGTGCGAGCTTTATATGAAAGAAGAACTTAAAACTAAACTTATTGAGTTAATTTCTCCGTTGGTTAAAGATGTATCTAACTTAAAAACAGATGAAGAAAAACTAAAAATTATCAACAACTTCATGGGGGACATAAAAAGCCCAGAAATACAAAATGAGATAGAAAAGATTAAAACCCATAAATGGGTTAAGAATATTATGGATGGAAAAAAATATGAAAACGTGTTCACTACAAAGAATGTTTAAAAAATTGAGGAGGGGGAAGAATGAGTGAAAAAAACGAAGAAAATGAAAAAATTGTTGGGGTCATCTACGCACTACCAAGAAACTTAGTAAATAGGTTTTTTATTAATAAAAAGAATGTTTTTATCAAATTCCATACATATGAGAGATTACCAATAACACTACAGATCTGCTCAAAATTGTTGTTTTATGTTTCCCACTCAAAAAAAGAGGTAATCGGTGAAGCAAACATTAGAGACATCCGCCTTATGACTACAGAGGAAGCCATAAGAAAATATCCTAAGAAAATGTTTTTATCCTCAAAAGAGTTGAGAGCATATGCTAAAGGAAGAGAGAATAAAAAAGCGTTAGTGTTTATTTTATCTAATATCAGGAGATATGGTAAACCCGTTTACTATGATCATCCACTTACTATGGCGGGTGAATATATTAGTAAAAAAAAATATGAGGAAATTAATCAAAAAAAGTAAAAACATAGAAGGAGAAAAACAACCTATGACAAACAACAAGAAAAAAGACCCCCTGTCAGACAGAACAATAGCAGGTATAATAGGGTCTCTTCTAACAGCAATTATATTTATGGGCGTCTTTGGATATTTTGAGCAATGGCCATATGAAGCAATATCAGCGTATGCAACTGTTCTGATGGCCATAGCAATTACAATAACCCTCGCATGGACAGGATTCTCACATAGGGAAATAATGAAGCACAACCAACAAATCCTAGAAGAAATGCATAATTCACATAAACCAATATTAAGGCCAGTAATTAAAGAAACAGGAATACGTCCTGTAGGAACAGGGGGTGGGGATTTGTATGATTTGCACATTAAAAATATTGGTATGGGACCAGCAATAGATTGTATTGTTCTTTGTTGTTTAAAAGAAGGAAATAAACAACTGGAGAAAAAGGCATTCGCCGCTCTTCCCCCATTGGGTGTAAATGATGAAATTGAGATTTGGAGTTTTATACGTACATCTGATCAGACTAATCTTATCATAAAGTTCCTCTGGGGCGATATTTCCGAGAAGAAAAACGAAGCTTACTATTGGTACTACCCTAAAAATGAAAAAATCATGTTGGTATCTTTAGATGAACAACAGTATGAATCTTTGGTCAAAAATGAAAAAACAACGTAGTCAGTATTTCTGCTTGTTGCAGGTAATCGTAAACTTAATGTAGCATCGAGTAAATAGGTATAATTGTGTTGATACTATGAGAAACACAAAAACAGTGTCGGCGGTGTTCTTTATCATGGTCGTTCTGCTGTTTGCATTGTTAAGCGGTGTGCTATTTGTTTCCTCACAGATTGTGACTGTAACAGAAAAAGGTGTGAAGGCGGCGGGGGATGTTCTTATTGTTGAGGTGTATTATGATACTTATCTTTCTTATGAACCGGAGGAGTATGTGGCAGTGTTTAATCAGGGCATAGGGGCTGTGAATATGAGTGGTTGGAATATCACGGACTTGGAGGGCACAATCACATTTCCCAGTAATACTAATACAACACTTTATTCCAATGGCTGTTTTTTTGTGACAGGAAACGCTTCAGCGTTCAAGGAGGAGACTGGACAGGT
>JAHIPG010000190.1 GCA_018894775.1 Nanobdellota archaeon | reverse complement strand
TCTCATCAAGGGGCATCCGCTCATCTTCTATGAGAGCTTTTAGAAATCGTTTTTCTGGCATACCCTCCATAACATATAACGCGCCATTCTTATCAAGATTTATTATCTCTTTAAGTGTTTGGTGTATCTTAATGACACCTTTGTTTTCAAGCCATTGTAGAGCCCTCATAACTTCTACTTCTTTTAGACCGGTCTTCCTAATGACAGAGTCTGGGCCTATATCATTTTCGAGAACTGGTATCACCGCTCTTTCCAATGGATGTAGTGTCTGTATTACTTTATTCAAATCACTCATTAGGATTAAAAAAATTTTTTCTATTTAAAAAGTTTTTGTATGTTCAATATACTATTGAGTGAATATAGGTTGATAAAATAGCGTGTACCCAGGAGGCATTGCCATGGATATAGCTATCTTATCTTGAGAAGAACATTTAGATTAAGTATCCTTTGTTTATTTTTTTGCAATGTTTTCATAAATGAAGGTTAAACCTTGGACTTAGGTTCCGAGAGGAACCTTGGTCCAAGGAAAGAGGTGTGTTACAAATCGCTTTATAACTAGGTTTATTTTATTTCAAGGTTGACCATGTTTTGTTGAACATCTGTTCCATAGCTGATGCGAAGTATGGTGTGTTTGCCCAGACTCCTGTATCATAGCTCTCATGGATATCTTTATCGTGTTCAACCATGAACATTATCTGTTTGCTGTCAACTATAACGAATCTTCCTGTAATCGCATCTATATGCTTTACTTCTGCAACTTTCTTCAGATCTTTCAGTGTATCTTTAAGATCGTCTGTTAACTGTGTTGCGATTCTTATCTTGACGCCTTTATTTTTTAGGTTCTTGAAATGTCTCTTGAACTCTTCAGCCTTTCTTTTCAATCCTGTAGGTGTGGTCATAATTATTACGCTTTTATCAGCTTCATCAAGCATTGTTGATATTTGATTTCTGATATTACCACGGCCTCTGATTGATCCAGTTAGGCTGCTTGGTTCCACATTTGCTATACCTTGTTTATATAGAAGTTCTATTTCTTGAAAGGCATTTGTTCCTTTTGCCTTGTCTAGAAGATTAACCTGCTCACCAGCCCTTTTTTGGATAGAGTTTTTAACTCTTTTCATGATTTCATCAGGTTTAACTGCAATGTATTTGATTGGTTTACCCAATTTGATTATAAGAAATCCTCTCTTCTCTAAGCTTTCTAGAACGTCATAACTTCTTGATCGCGGTACTCCGCTAATATCTGCCAGTTCTCCTGCAGTCGATAGTCCTCTGGACAGTAATGCAGTCCAAATCTTAACCTCATATATGTTTAGATTGAAGACTGACCTGAGTTTTTTCAAAAAATCTTCTTTAATTATCATTTTTCTTTTGCCTCCGTCGAAATAAAACCTCTCAGTATTTTATTTTTATTACTGTTTAGTAGGATATAGGTGGTATTTAAACCTTTCGGTTTTTTAACTACTGTTGAGTAACAAAAGAAATAGTGTATTTTACAACCTTATCTCATCCTGCTTTTTAAGACTTCCCTTGCCACAAAGGCCAGAACAAAGAATATGGCTGCAAAGCAGATAAGCATGTAAACCTCTAGGCTTATCTGGCTGAATTCCTTACTGAAATTAGCTCCAAAAAGCATTATTCTCTTCAATACACTAACACCTAAAACAAATGGGTTTAATCTTGCTATCTCCCTTATTCCTGTAGGAAGTGTCTCTATAGGAAGGATGGTATTTGAGAAGAAAAGCATCAAACTACCTATGGATATTGCACCTAATGTTGCTGTCTCTTCAGATTTGAAAATGAATCCAATAAACATCCCCATAAGGATAAAGACAGAAGCTATGACCAATAGGACCAAGAAAAGTGAAAAGAGCACGCCCTTAAGCTCAGGCAAGAAAAAGATAGCTGCACCAAACAGTATTACCAACTGTAAAATTACTATCAGTATGTTTGTCAGATATCCGCCAATCATGAACAAGAAGTCGCTTGAAGGCACTATGAAATTTCTAAAGAATGCTTTAGATAACTTTTCTCTTATCGTGACAGTGGTAGCTAACAATAAGCTGATAAACATAAGTATCAAAACTATAAATGTAGGGAACATGTATCCAAGATGTGTTTTCTTAGCAGTAACTGACTCTACCTTAGTTTGCACAGGAGATACTATGCTTTCAATATCTGTCACCTCAACCCCTTCTATACCTGCTACCAAAGCGCCCAGAACATTTCTTAATGTATTAAGGTCATCCGTACCTGTCTGAAGTGTTTCTTTAATGTTATCTAACTCACCCATAGATGACTCTTTTGTTCCAAGAATAGCATCAAATTTGCTGACAAGATTTTCAATACCTGTTTCTAAGTAGTTGATAGATTTATCTAACTCTTCAATAATAGGGTCGTCTAAAGGCAGTGCTGCCAGGCAGGCTGCTGTCCCATTTATTTCATCTTTCACATACCCATAATCTCTTCTTATATCAGTAAAGTTTATTTCTGATTTATCATACACCAAATCTAGTTCTGCCAAATCCTCCTTGATGCCTGAAACTTTAAGGATACTATCACTTGTTGAACCTAAAAGATTTATGACCACTTCTCTTTTTTCTTTAAGAACATCTTTTGCGTTAAACATTGTTGCTACAATATTGCCTGTTAGACCTTCACTTATTTTTGTGGTTTCAGCTGATACTTTCTTCTGGATGGTTGATTCTATCATAGTTGCCAGGTTCATCCGTGATTCATCAACTTTGATAGTGATTATATTTTGAGCCTCATTTCCTATAGCCATGTTTGGAGAGAATACTGTACAGGCGTGGAATTTTCCAAGCTTTACACCATCTAAGCAGTCTTCCAGAATATC
>JAHIPG010000189.1 GCA_018894775.1 Nanobdellota archaeon | reverse complement strand
TGTACGTTCATGAATGAACCTTGTACAAAGTCGTATATTTTTTTCTTTTCCTGTTTGTTTATCTTGTTTTTTATGAGTATGTTTATTATGTCGGTTCCTGATAGGTAATCTCTGAAGAATTTTCTTTTGAACAGGTTATCGTATACTATGTTTTTCTGTGTCTTTTTATCAGACTTCTTTAGGTGTGGTGCTAATAGTAGCGTTCCGTCTTCCTGGAATCCTAATTCTAGTTGTGAGCCTTTTTTTAGGTTATATTGTTTTGTCCAGGTTTTTGGTATCGATAGCAGTAATGATCCTGATATTTGCTGTAGTTTTCTTTGTGTTTTTTCCATATGTTCTTATAGTAATCGTTGTTTTAAAAAAGTTTCTAAAATTTAAATATGTTTAAACATTTATACAGAATGTTTAAATTCGCATAATTCATAGTATGTATTGGTGATAGAAATGAACGATGATATAAAAGTTGAGAAAATCTCTGAACATTTGAAGGATAAGAGCGTAGCACTCTGTGTTACAGGCGGAATCGCATCGATAGAATCTGTTAAGATAGCAAGAATGTTAAGACGACATGGCGCTGATGTCAAGGCCTACATGACTGATTCTGCACAGAAATTTATTGGGGTTGCCTCTTTGGAATGGGCTACAGGTAATGAGGTCGTAACAAAGTTAAGCGGGAGGTCAGAGCATATTTCTCTGGAAGATCTGGTTTTGGTCGCTCCTGCAACAGCAAATACTATAAGCAAGGTAAGCAATGGTATAGCAGATAATGCTGTCACAACTTTAATCTCTAGCGCTTTGGGAAAAGGTAAGCCAGTTTACTTTGCTCCAGCATTCCATAAGAGTCTTGGTGATAATCCTATTTTTGTTGATAATCTAAGTAAATTGCTAAAGTATTCCAAAGTAATCGACCCTAGGGATAGTGAAGGAAAATATAAGCTTGCTAAACTGGATGATATCATTGCGGAAACCGTAAGAGCTTTGTCTGATGATCCTTTGAAAGGCAAGAAGGTCTTGATAACTGCTGGTCCTACTAAAGGCTACATCGATTCTGTCCGTTACATCAGTAATAGTTCTTCTGGTAAGCTTGGATTGGAACTTGCTAAGGATCTTTATCTGAGGGGTGCTGATGTTACAGTAGTCTATGGTCCTGGTAAAGTTAGCTTTCCAAATTATATCGACCGTATTGATGTGAAGACTCCTGATGAGATGCTGGATGCAACAATGGAGGAATTAGAGAAAGATTATGATGTTGCTATCTTTGCCGCAGCTGTGCTTGACTTTAAGCCTATGGATTATATTGACGGTAAGACAAAGTCTGGTGGTAAGATGATGGTCGAGCTTGGTCCTACTAAGAAGATTATAAAAGAGGTTGATAAATTAGGTAAAAGAATCTTTAAGGTTGGCTTTAAGCTGGAGTACGCTAAAGATGATGAAGAGCTTAAGGATATTGGTTTTGAAGCTTTACTGAAGAATAATTGCAACATTGTTGTTGCTAACGATCTTTTCAAGATAAGGGATGGAAAGCATAAAGCCTACATAATAACTCCTGAGAAGGGCTACACAGAAGTACCAGATAAGAAATCTATAGTCTCGACATTGTTGGAAGAAGTTGGTAGGAGGTCAACAGCAACTTTCTATCATACCAACTTTGTTGATTCAACTATCACTGAGGAATATTTCTCCCGGTTCTCATCAACTGGGAGGGAACTTTCCTCTTATGATTTGTTGCCTAAGTATGGTAAGAGTAGTTTTGGTAATATGAGTTCCCGTACCGATAAAGGTTTTGTGATAACTTCTCGTAAGAGTGATAAATCCGGCATGACTGTTGAGGATATTGTTGAGGTTGTTGGTGTTGATCATGAGAATAAAAAGAAGTTTGTCAAAGGTGTTAAGAAACCATCATCTGATATGCTTGTTCATGAGGCTATCTATAATAATTTTCCTGATGTTAATGCCATAATCCATGTGCATGATGATTATGTTGTTAATAATGCAGAAGGATTAGGATTGCCTGTCACCGAGTTCGATTATCCTTGCGGAAGTCTTGAGGCTGCTGATGAAGTTCTGAAAGTAATTGGAGATAACCATTACATCGTTATGAAGAATCATGGTGTTCTTGCGCTCGGTAAGGATTTGGAAGATGCTAAAAGTAAGATATTACAATACAGGAGGGAAAAATGATAGAAGTATTTGATGAGTATTTTTTGCCTGAGAAGTTTAGGAAGCTTAAGGAAGAGCATTATAGGGATATATTTAGAGAGGACTATAAAGAGGTCTATGAGGAATCTAAGAGTTTTAATGACAATGAAAAGACTTTGTTTATGATGGTTGATGATGAGTTTGCTGCCCGTGCTGTTCTTGAGTTCAATAAGTATGATGTCCGTATGAGGGATTTTACTGTGCTGAAAGAGTTCCGTAGTAATGGCATTGCGAAAAAAT
Source organism: Nanobdellota archaeon (assembly GCA_018894775.1). GTDB lineage: Archaea > Nanobdellota > Nanobdellia > SCGC-AAA011-G17 > VGLX01 > JAHIPG01. The sequence continues at coordinate 342 of JAHIPG010000189.1, read as the reverse complement.
TCATGAAATCGATTGAGGATATAGTTTTAGATTACCATAATAAGATGTTGCGTAGTGAGGTTAAGGCTTATGATATAATGTTTTTAAGAACTTATTTCTATCCTAAGAGGACACTCTATGATCTTACAACTTTGCCTTATGACGAAAAATTTCAGATGGGTCATTTTTTGGAGAAGCATGACTTTAAGGCTTACAAGTATAATCCTAAAGTTCTAAGCGAGGAAGAAAAGATGGCTTTGCAGGTTTATTCATCTAATTATCCTGAGTTTTTACCATCTTTAAGAGTTTTCAAGAAAGAGATTGCTAATAATTTGGAATTGATGCCATTACTACGGAACTCTT
>JAHIPG010000188.1 GCA_018894775.1 Nanobdellota archaeon | reverse complement strand
ACAAGTTTGAAGGCGTTACCTGGGTATAGATCATAACCCTTGCAAAAAGAAAAAGGAGAGTGTGGGATTCTCAAGTTTCCATTCTCTCTTTTTTATTATCCTAATATATTGTATGTCCAATAAATATAGAAAAACAAACTTTTTATACTTAGAAGTATCTGAAAATAACATGGCAAACGAAGAACATTCAGAAGTCGTAAACTTCCTACTAAAAAAATCAGAGGAAAAGGACCCTGAACCACAAAGACATAAGGACGATGTTGACAAAGAAGAGATAGAAGAACTAACAAAAAAAATAAAAGAAAGAATAAAAGTTTAACTGTGGTTCCTGTAGAATTCTACCAGGAAGAACAACTGTCCGAACAAAAAGCCAGGAAAACCTATCAATATAATCGATAGCAATCCGTACAGTATCACAAACCCTATAGTCTTCAAGTAGGCTGTAAAATAGTCTCCCAGGTTATTGAACACAGCATTCCAAGTCTTCTTCAGGTTAAAGCTTTCCTCAAACTTATCTGTAACAAACAGGTTGATCACAAGATAAGGTATAAAGAACACCTCTGCAATGAAACCAGTCAAGAAACCAATACCTGGAATAGAGTATACAAGATTATACGCTATCATCAATGGCAGAATCTTAACAAACAGGATAAAACCCCTCTTAAGATTATCACCAAAGCCCACAAACTCAGGCAGACCAGTCTTATTGCCGGCAACAATAGCCCTCACAATACTCTGACAGTAACCCAACAACGCAAGCCAACCAATAATAGGTATCAAAACCCAAAGAACATTCCAAAGCCTCTTAGGATTACCCCAAGGATACTTCAAACCAGCCTTGAAAGTAGATATATCAGAAACAGATTTCTTAGGTGCAGCCTTCTTCGGAACTGCTTTCTTTTTTTCTTTTGCCAATATTATCACCTCTTTAATAGCATTCTAAAGAGAAATTATATTATATAAATGTTATTCAACACGTATGAGTAGGGCTGTATGAATAATTACAGATAAGAAAAAGAAAAGTTTAAAAACAATTAAAAAAGGGGTTTAAAGCAAAGAGAGATTAATAGTTTAACATTTAATGGGGGGTAAATAAAATGTCATTGAAGAAAATAGTCGGAACATTATGTTTAGGGATAGGTTTGGTTCTTGGTGGAAATGCTTCAGCCCATGCTACATTTTCTTACGAAGCTGTTCAGTTACAGTATTCTATTGGTGCAGATTTAGAAATTTTTGGAATAGACACAGCAGTATATCATCTTAATAATGATAGACCTGAATTAAATTTTGGTAATAGCCATGCACAATTCAGGAATAATAGAAACTCTGTTTTTGTCTGGTACAGCAATCCTAAAACAGATTTAAACGAAATATTAACTAAAATAACTGATTTAAATGGGGATGGGATTGTTGATATTGTAAAAATAAATGATTTGAAGCCATGATCTGAAGAAGGAAACATAATTTATCGGATAGATAATGTTCCAGGACCGGAATGTGTTGTCAGAGGTCCGTATAAGGAAATGATTGGAGCTTACTACATGTCTCCTTATGAAGTAGAACATGCCCCTAAAAAAATAGTTTCTGACAAGGCTGGGATTGAACCATATCAAAAAGTATTTGATACCTTTAAAGAGGCAGTTCAAAGAGACCTATCTATAAATATTCCTGAATAGGTCTAAGCTTTTTTTCATCTTTTGTAGCAAAATAAGCCCATTCATTTTCCCACATTTTGTATGCTATTTTTTCTAATGACTTAGGGGCTCCCAAAGTCCAACCATCATCACGGACGAATACAATGTCAGGGTCTATACCATATTCATTTTGTGCTCTTTTAGAAGGAACTGCAAAACCATCAATGTCTACAACTACCCTATCTATTAGGATTATCTCCCCTTTGAGTATTTTTTCCAATTTATCCATTTTATATCCTCCTTTCACCTCTTAAGAAACTGCTTTTTTTGAGTGTTTATATGTCTTTCGTCCACGTACTTATAAGGATTATTCAAAACGTAAGATTTAGAACTTCTCACACGCTCATTTTTTGCTGTGGTGGAAATAAATTTTAAATTTGACTTTTT
>JAHIPG010000187.1 GCA_018894775.1 Nanobdellota archaeon | reverse complement strand
GATATAGATACGGTGAGATAAAAAAACGAGTGATGAATTTGAGGTGGAGCGCTGTGCCCGGGTTGAAATTTTAGATTTTTCGATGCCTACAAAAAAAGAGTACATGTTAGTATGACAATTACTATCGATATTGAGTTATGTCTATTCCTTTTTCCTTTATAAAATCATGTATGTCATTCGTATAAAGGGAGATGGCTACAACCTGCTGTTCTTTTCTAACTTTCAGTTCGTTTAAGATGAGTAAAGGAAAGCGATAAAACGAGCAATCCAAAAATCTTTTAATAACAAATGCGTCTCCGCGACTGCGTCCTTCTAATATATTTGCCCAAGATGTTGATCTGTATCTGGCAATCATAGATAATATATACATTGCTATAAAGTGGGAGCTTAACTCATCAATCCCGTGCTCGTTCAAACGTTTCTCTCTATCAGCATTCCACGGATAGACTTCTTTCCATGCATCTTGTATCTCTTTAATAGAATGAAGTAATTCATCTAGTGAAAAAAAAGTTTTATTCTTAATTTGAGTAATTATCCCCCTATAGAAGCGGTAATGATACCTTTCATCCCCTTCTATGTAATCCAAGTTTAGACTACTGTAACCCGCTGACCTGTTTATGTAGGAGGTGACAAATCTTGGGAAAAAACCTTCGGGTTTTATTTGCGCTCTCTCATATGAGTTCTCCCCCCCTCTTTCAATAGAGAGACCGTGAACTCCTCTAAACTGGGGGTAGGTATATGTAGCACTCATCAATAATTTTGCTAAACTTATCATGCCATAATATAATAGTACAGGGCGTGTCCTATAAGGAATGTTTTCTGCGGCAGTGTAATAGTCTTTTGCTTGCAAAAAAGCACAGCTCATATCTTCCATGATATCTTGCAGGTTGGAATCATTGGGTTTTATGATATCAAAATCTTCGAGGATAACGCCTTCTTTTTTTGCTTCTTCTTTTTCTATAGTATTCCTGCTGTACATTGCAAGATAATTTTTTGTTGTGATTGTATCCAACAGGTATTTATGACAGTTATACGGGTTTGCGAAATACTCTAATTCCAACCAAGGATTTGGTCCTACTCTTGAAGATACAAACATCATTTTCTGTTATCTCCTCCACCATACTAAATCTTTTCTCTTTTGTTTAAATTCCTTTTAATCAGTCCTCCCTCATCGGCACTCCTTCTAGGAAATGCCTCTGAATCTCTGGCGCGACCTTCATATAGAGCTACATTGTGATGTGAAATTATAGGTTTTTGGGCTGCATAATAAGTTAACAGTTTTGAAACGATGGGGTATCCGGGGGATTTTAGGGGCGAGAAATCATTTGTGCGCTTCTTCTCTATTCAACATATTCAACTACTTCCTCAATTTGAGGGTTTATTATTATTTTAAACTCGTAATGTGTAGTAGGAAATCTGTGTTGGGTTATTGCTGCTTTAATCAAATACTCTTGACTCTTTTCCGGAAAACGAACGTATACCTTTCGAAAATCTCGTATTGCTATATCGTTTCCTAACTCATCAACCCAAGCGATTGCTCTCGACTTAACATTGTCGACAACTAACCCTCCCAATGTTTGTGTCATTGGTCGGAATAAAACACCTAAACCGCCAATTACATCATCTTCCGACACTAATTCACAATCTTCTGGAAATTCCAAAAAAATTTTTACTCCTTCTGCGGGTATCTTACCTATGTTTGAAATCTTAATGCCTATTGGAACAAGGTCTTTTGGTGAATCTCTTTTCTGTATTGGTGAAATTAATGGTGAAATGGAGGAAATGGAGGCAAGTGTTTGTGCATGTTTCAATAATGCATCTACTCCTGCCGAGTATGCCGTGGGTATTGATTTTTTCTTAACATACTGCTTCTTAGTGATTATAGGTTGAGTTTTGATTTCCTTTGTTGCGTTTCCCTCTGCGTCTAATAATAGTAGTTTGAGTTTGGGACGCATTAGGATCAGACCAAATGAAGGTCCTAGTAGGCCAAACAAAGACCCTATTAGTAACATGAGAATGTCGTTCCGACCGAATGAAAATGCCAGTATTGCGATAATAATGATAATGATAGAAACTATACCAATAATAATTTCTAGAGTTGTTAACCAATTAATTTTCCAATTAATTACCTTCATATTATCGGCCTCTCTCTCGCCACTTGTTTCAATCCCTCTCTCATCGGCACCCTCTCTAAACTATTTGATTCTATTTTCTGGAACATTTCCTCAGTCACTATCCCATGATGTTTTCCTTGTACCCATTTTCCATCTATTTTCACCATACCAGTGTAGAATTTGTTGTGTAGTATTTTACTTACACGTCCACGGCTGCTTAGATTGTATTTCTCTGCCATTT
>JAHIPG010000186.1 GCA_018894775.1 Nanobdellota archaeon | reverse complement strand
TTAAGATAATAGACATGAAAATACTCAAATTCGAGAAAAGATTCATCCAACCAATACTAGAAAGAGAGAAAACTACAACATGGCGGATGTTTGATGACAAGAATCTAACAGAAGGAGATAAAATTATATTAACAAACCAAGAGAACGGAGAAGAATTCTGCAAAGCAAAAATTGTAGACGTAAAAGAAAAACAACTGAAAGATATAAACGAAGATTATTACGAAGGGCATGAGAGCTTTGAAAGCATTGAAAAGATATGCAGCAAGTTCTCAGAATATTACAACAAAGAAGTCAACCAGGAAGATAAGATAAAAATAATACGATTCGTTCTGGAATCAGATTGAACAGAACATATGTTCTCTGAAAAAGTTCATAGTCTTAGGGAATTTATTGATATTCTCAATAGTCTTCTTCTGACCACCCTTCAACTTCTTAACCTCTTCCCTTGTAAGACCAGAAACCGTCTCAAAACTAATCTTAGGCTCTAACAGATCCCTCTCTTCCTCAACAATATTCTTAATACCATACTTCTCAGCATCATTATACACTTTAGTCCCTTTCTGTAAGCCAAATTCAGAAACAGAAATAAGATCAATAGCTTCCTCATTCTCCTTAAGGAAATCAATAGTCTCTAATAATTCTTCCTCCGTCTCAGTAGGAAAACCAAAAAGAATATACACAGTATTCCTTATTCCAGCCTTATGAGAATCATTAAGCACTTGAGCAATATCTTTCTTATTCGTTCCCTTGTTAATCAACTTCAAAACCCTATCATTTCCGGACTCAACACCCCAGATAAGCATAGTAAGACCAGAATCCCTCAAAGTCTTCAAAGTATCAAAATCCAAATCTTTTGTAGGTCTCAACTGACAAGTCCAGTTAACATTCAAAGGTTTCAGCATCTCAGCAATCCTCAACAATCTTTTGGTAGGGATCATATCATCAATTATGAAAAAATACTTCTGCTTAGAATTTACAACAGTTTTTTTAATCAATTCTAAAGGGAACTCAAAATAAGGAACGCTAGTGAAATGAGCACAAAAACTACAACCCTGGTAAGGACAAGTTGTTGATGTACGTAAAGGAATAACAGGTTTAGGAGTGAAATAAGAATCAAGATTATAAACAGAAAAGTCAGGAGAGGTCTCAAAATTCAAAGAATCGTGATCAATTTCCCTCTCTTCAATAAAATTAAGAAGTTCAATCTCATTAGCCAATGATTCATCAGCAACTTCAATAAGTTTTTTGTTAACAGCAGGACCACCAATAACAACCTTGACACCCTTCAACTCTTTAATCAATGAATAAGCATAAAACACCTGGCTTGAATAAACAAGGCTGAAAGCTACAACATCAGGATTCTTATCTTTTATCAGTTTCAGCATCTCATCAAAGAACTCTGGCTTTTCATTATTCCTTATCTTCTTATTATTCTCAGCATAAGTTTTAATCGTCAATTGATGGTACTCTTTAGTCTTCCCCTCATAATCCTCCCATTTAGAGCTATCCTTATAAGATTTCTGATAATCAGCAAACTTCAACTTATGAAACTCAAGATTAACATCCAAAACCGCAATATTATGATCACAATTATTCTTAAGAAAGGAATGAATATAGGTTATTGAATAGGGCGGACTAGCTGGAGTACAAAACGGTGGATATACCAACAATACTTTCTTCATAAGAAAAAACAAAATTCTGAACCCTATTTAAGTGTTTAGGATAAGCTTGTATAAGAAAATATTAAATAATTGTACACACTAAAACAATACATGCCTTTCGAAAGAATATACGTATTAGGAACATGCGGAAGCGGAAAAAGCTATCTCGCAAGAGAACTATCAGAAATTCTAGGAATAAAACATTACGACCTGGATGACATCTTCTGGGAAAGAAAATTCGGAAAAAAACGTGATAAAAAAGAGCGGCTAAAACTGTTCAGAAAGCTCTGCAACAAAAAGAAATGGATTGTTGAAGGAGCTTATTCTGTCTGGATAGACTATGGTATCAAAAAAAGCGATTTAGTGATTGTCCTGGATACTAAAATACCTGTATCGCTATGGAGAATCATAAAAAGGACAATAAAAAGAGAAAAAAGTAAGAAACTAGGAAAAGACAGGTATAACGAAAGTTGGCAAGACCTCATAGGACTCATAAAAGCTGTACTCAAATACAAGAAAAAGAAAGGCTATGGAAGGGGATACCACAAACAAAGAGAAATCATCAAAAAGCATAATGCAGAATTTATCCATATCAAGAACAAGAGGCAACTAAAATGTTTCCTTAAAGAGCTTGAAAAACTTCAAAACATACATTAGGTTCTGTTAATCCCTAACTCATAAATATGAAAAGCTTCCTTCTGCCTGTGAACTTCTTCCATAGTGTTAAATAAAATCTCATTAGAACCAATTTTAACAGCATCAGCAAAACTAGGTTTATATTCATAAGGACGAGCTATAGTCTTATCAGGTTTCAAAGTGTCAAACTTCTTATAACCTCCTGTAGCCTCCCAAACCTCAGACTTAAGATCAGAAGAGCCATCAGAACACAAGCCAAAACCTCCAAGCCTAACAGGAACATAATTTGTCAGCAAAGTACAACCGCAAGATGTAAGCATATAAAAATCCAAAAGCGGGACATCATTATTTATTATAAAGTTACTAATATCCATCCTATCAGCACAGATTGATAAGCCGAATTTAAAATCCTTCCAGTCAAAAAAACCCAAATCACCTTTCATGAAAACTCCTAATTTACAATTTCTAAATTCTGCATGAAGAGCAGTCCCGCCATCAGCTTTCTTATGATATTCCTGAATCTTCCCTTCAGAAATTATAGGGGCTGTGTTGTAAAGGTATTTTTCATCGTGCCAGACCATGCTTCCAGGAATTATTAGACTATCTCTATGCTTAGTCCTTTCAGCAATCTCACCAAAGATTAAACCCTTCTCTTTTTCATCATAGATATGAGTTATATTCCTTTCAAACATAAACAAGAACTCAGGACCAAGATAAATATCAAGATCATGTTTCTCAATCTGGCCAACTATCTCATCAATCAAACCCTCCTGATCTACTCCAGAGCTTGTATACCTTACATTAATCCCTACCCTCAGCTTTTCTTCTAACATTTTTATTTCAAAAGCGATGCGCCTATTCTAAGAATACTCCTCCTTTCTTTAAATTCTTACCATAAGTGATATGGGGAGTTTCTTTCTTTACATATCCCATTTTATTTACCATCCTAACACCATTGACCAAAGGGTTATTCTCAAACATGTAATCAAATGATTCATTTAGTGATATTTTATCATCACCATTAATATCTGCATCAACTGGATTACCCTCATAGTCTTCACCATTAAACGCATCAAAAATAAGCCTGACAAAAGGCCATTCAGAATATTTCATAGTATCCCCAGCCAACCACTTAAAAGCCTGTTCAGACTTTGTAGATTCTGTTATCACTACAGTATTGTCCAAATCTTTAGTTATATCATTGAATCCTCCGGAATAGCATTGGTTGAGTATCACTATGATCTCTTTAGCCTTTATATTCTTAAGATATTCTTTGAATTCAAAATCCGCAATTATTTCACCATCAGGAAGTTCCATCACAGATGCATCCCCTATTGATTTAGGGATTGGATCATCAGGCCCTAGCGGGTTTTTGATGCTGATTATTCCGTAGTTTTCAAAGATTATGTCTAACATTCCATGACCTGACCTGAATATCACAAGTTTATCTTTAGGAGTAATCTTATTTGCAATATCATCTAAGGATTCTGTTATTGTTTCCTTATCTGCGTTATTTTCTGCAAGAGGGTGCTTATCTGTCTTTCCACCAAAGTAAAGCACATCAATATCCTTATCCTTATACCCCTTATCCTTTAGGCTTTGATAAACCAATTCTATATTTGAATAGAATGATTCATGATCATCATATTTATTTGTACCGCCACCTATCAGTAAGGCGTATTTCTTTGGCTCTGGATTCTTTGTTTCATACCCTTGTACCATAGGGGTGTTCCATGCAAGTGTTGTAGCCAAGACTAATGAAGAGAGAAATATTCCTGCTTTCTTGAATGATTTGTTCATTTTCATATCTCGCCTATTATCTTCTCCGCATTTTTTTTACTTATTATATGATAGGGTCTTAAATTATAAACCTTCATTATTTTTTTCACTCCATGGGTATTCTTCAATAATCGCTGTTGTGCCATAATCATCACAGAGTTTTTTCGCAAAGCCTTTAGCTTCCTGCCTTAACTCGGCTAAGGCGTAGACAGCATCGTCCAGCCATTGAGCAGTATTTTCTGACAATGCGATGATTTTTTCAGCTAATTTAAGCCTTTTCTTTCCAGCTTGGAGCTTGGCAATGTATGCTATATTGCCATCTTGGTTCTCAAAGAATATATCTATAGAGGTATTTCCGCCTTTTTTCACTATCATATCTACAGCATCTTCAAAATCGTTTATAATATTGAAAAGTTTGTATCTTTTGGACATTTTAGCTTACCTCCGTTTGTCCGATAGGAATATTATCCTTCGGAACTTCTTTATCAGGACTGGCTACATATACTAATACGTTAAGCCCTACTAATGCAGCAACAGTTCCTATCGCTATCGCTTTTTTGTTACTACCTTATAGTAATAACTGATATATAAAGGTTTGGATTAATCACTAAACATTTAAATACCCCCAAAAAGAGGGTCTAATTATCAGGAGGTCCCATATGAAAATCAAAAAATTTGCACCATATGTCATCGTACTAGCAAGTATTGGATTAGGAATGTACGGATGTAAAAAAGAAGAACCACCCATTGTAAAGGTAGATGAAACAACTTATGATGAACAAGGATTCGCAATAGACATCAGGATGGAAAACCCAGCTTATGAAGAGCATACAAAAGGAATAATGATGTTCTCACACAAAAAACACTTTGAAGAATACAAGATTGGCTGTGGAGAATGCCATCACGATGAGAACAACGAGCCATTAGAACTGAAAATCGGTGATCCTATACAGGGCTGCATCGAATGCCACACAATACCAGGAAAATGGGTTAAAGACAGCGGCAAAGACAAATTAGACTACCATGCTGATGCTATACACCAAAACTGCAAAGAATGCCACACTACATACAATAAAGAGAACAATACAAGGGCAGCACCGACAACTTGTGTAAAATGCCATCCAAGAAAATAAATAATCAAAACTAATTGGGGGTTTCAATGAAAATAAAAAAAATAGTACCAACCATAATTCTAGCAGCAGCACTAGGCTTAGGAGTAAATAGCTGTGTACCAGACAAAAAAGAAGAAGTTCCAATAATAGAACAACCAGCAGAGATACACACAATAAATAATATAGAATATCAGATAATGGGTGAAGAGATATACAAAAACTCAGACAAAAGCTTCAGTGTATCATCTAAAGTCAAGATAACAGACCTTGAAAAAGACGAATTAAAAGAAATAAAAGTACAATACACCTGCGATACAGACACAAAAGGAGAATTCTCTTCAGAAACAGTCAGCCTAAACAGAAAAGACCTGTACACATCAATCAACATTCACTCTGACGGAATAATTGATTTCATATTAATATACAACAGCACATTAAGAAGAAATAAGCTAATGAAAATGGACGAATTAAGTCCTGAAGACCGAGCAAAGTATACAGCATTCGGAGAAAAGCAGATAGAATTATACAAAAACATGTTTGACATTGAAGATAAAAAACTTGATTCAAAAGGCTGGAGCATCTACAAAGAAATAGATAAGATAGACCTAACAAACCTAAAAGAAAAAGATTTCGAAGAAACATCACCCGGATCTCTTGAATACAGAAAAGACGGTCAGATAGTATTCGCACAGAGAAGAGACAAATCCAAAAAAATCTTATACTTATGGGTTGATGGACCAGGTGAAGCATCCTTAAGCATGTATGATGAAGATATTGATGGCAAATCAGACAAAGTCATAATAGGACAGACAGAATTCTACAAAGAAGATGGACAATACATTTACATAAAAGACCTATACACAATAGAAGAAGTAAAAGACATATTCTCAAAAACAGACAAACAACTAAGCCATATGAATGAGATAACAAAAAAAATAGAAATACAACCACAAAAAGATATGGAAGAAAGAATTTTAGATGAATACGACTGATGAAAAATCTGCCAGTAAAAGAAGAGCTGGATAGGATAATACCAGGAAATTACAAGGTAAAACATCAGCCTTACTATATCAAGATATTCTCAGAATTATACCACAGAGAGCATAATTTCAGCCTTGGATTCAAGGAAAATGGATTGGAAGAAGCAGTTTATGTTGCCAACAGATACCAAAAATTAGCAAAAGCAGGATTCTACCCAGAAAAATCAAGGTTTATTGTAACAAGGGATAGTGTAGGAATCATAACAATAGCATCAATAATGCCAGAAATGATAGAAATAGAACCAGAAGACCAAAAGATTAAAGAGATGAGACAGAAAGCAGCAGAGACATTAGGGATAAAAGTAGAAGAATTGAGCAATGATACAACAAAAAAAGAGAACTACGGGACTCTAGATGGCAGAATATACTGCTTTGACTCACATGTTATGCCCTTCGAGAACATAACCAAACATGGCCTAAAATACAGATATACATCAATTGCTGTGCAATCCATAGACATATGTCGTAAGTAACCGAAAGTTAATTTGTGTGTGGAATCATGCAAATTGCATGAAAAAAGAAATAATTAGAAAAGAATTTTTCAAATTAAAATTA
>JAHIPG010000185.1 GCA_018894775.1 Nanobdellota archaeon | reverse complement strand
CGATGGATATTTTAAAGAAACAAAACTTGGAAGAAGATGATTTTTCTCTTTTAATTAGCGCGGCCAAAAAACTTGGAGATAGGAAAAAAGATATTTCGTTCCTAGAGAAAGTGATTGAAACGGCATTGCGGAAATACCCTGAGGACATTGAACTCAACTTTAAGATTGGTCAGATATATGAAGAACAAAAACAAAAAGATAAAGCAATAGAATGCTTTGAACACGGTTTAGAAAACAAAAAATTTGCAGATGATTACTCATATCTTTTTGTTGAAGGAATAACTGTAGAAGATTTAGATATGCGATACAAATTAAAGGAGGAACAAAAGGCTAAAAAAGAAACAGGAAAATGTAAGATGTGGGAAGGAGGTGCGGAAAACTCTTTCAAACAGTTACTTAACCTGTACTTTGAGAAAGGAGAATATGAGAAGATTATCAAATGGGGGGCATGGTTAGAAAAACAAAGAATCTCAAATGTCAAAGAATATCTTGCCCCCACATATATCAAACTCGGAGAAACATTTGTCAAAGAGTATACACCCTATTTAGAGAAAGAGGAGGAAAAGAAAGAAGAAAGAAAGAGAGAGGAAAAAGAAAAAATTATGCGCCCTACACTTAAAGATTTTGCGTTATCTCCGGATATAAAAAAAGAGATAGATTTTATTCTTCATAAAATAAAAAAGGAGAAATGCCCGGACTCCATCCTACTCTATGGACCACCGGGTTGCGGGAAAACAGAGCTGGCGAAATGCATCGCGGGTGAATTAGGGTTTGAATATGATGAGATCAGATGCTCAGATGTGCTCAGTAAATGGGTAGGAGAAAGTGAAAAAAATATTAGGGAATTTTTTGAGAAACTACGGGAAAACAAAAAAGGGGTGTTATTTATAGATGAGTTCGAAAGTTTTGGGTCAGAAAGGAGTAAACATCAGCACGGTTGGGAGCACGCTCAGTCAAGTGAGATGCTCCAGCAGATAGAAAAAACCCTAAAATGTGAAAACACTCAAATTCTCATAATCGCCGCCACTAACCTTCTAGAGGGGTTAGATAAAGCCATGATCAGACGTGGACGGTTCAACCACCATATACCTTTAGGGACACCTGACTTGAATGTTCGTGAAGAAATATTTAAGATTAAATTAAACAACCTAAAAAACAAAGGAAGGAAAATAAGCAGTAAACTTGACCACAACAGGTTTGCGAAGGAAACAGAAGGAGCGACAGGTGCTGACGTTCACAAGATTGTGTTTAGCAATATTGATTGGGTGTTGTTTGAAAGGAAAGAGGAAGATGCAGATATCACAAATGGTATAGTGTTAGAAGCTATTAAAAAAGAGAAACAAGACAAAAAAAACAAACAAGATGAGAGAGAGAAGGAGTTTCAACCACAATATCAATAACCACTTTTAACTCAACAGTATTTCTAAGTCTCCTTCCAAAACATTTGGTTTTGGCAGGGAGGGAGACATTTCGTATCCATGTACATAATCAAAAAATAGAGAGAATGGCAAAGAATTAATCGTAAACTTAATGTATTCCTGAGTAAATAGGTATTATTTGATTATATGAGGAAAACGTGAAATTATGACAACAGAACATGAACTGAAGTTGGGGATAGTAGCAAAGATATTCACAATATTAGCCTCAATTTTTATAATTATTGGGGTCATATTAAGCATCTACCACTATATCCCAATATGGCTCATTTATATTACAATACTTTTCATGGTAGGGATGGTTTTGTATGTGTTCTCTCACCCCACATATAATTTTCTTAGTAGAAAAATACTGATGAGAAAACATAATGCTATGGCAAGATATTTTTTCGTTGATTTTAAAAAGTTTATAGACCAACTTGATGTATGGCTCACACCAGGGAGATCTGATAATATTCAATCTGCTATAAAGAGGCTATCTGACTTACCAGATTTTAAGGATAAAATACCTCAATTGCCTGTTTTCCCTTTACATGACCTTTTCTACTTTTTCAAAGAAAGGGTTAAACGGTTTGATGGTAGTAAAGAAGATTTTTCTCTGCTAATTCATGAATTTGAAAAGATTTTGAGAATATATTATGACACGTGTATAAAAGAACCTGTTGAAATTATTAGAAGAATTGGCGGAGAGAAGATGCCTAAGCATGTTCGTGAAGAGTATAAGAAATATAAAGGGGATTATGACCATTTCGTAAGAGATTATATAGGCTTTGGCAAAATAGTAAACGACCAATTTGGTGAGAATATTTGTGATGTATATATTGAGATGCCGTGGGAACTATAGCGTCCTCAAAAAACTTAGATATGCAATATCAGCAATCCCCCATCCCATCAACCGCAATCCTACATTATCAACTGAGTAACCACACTTTGAACCTCGTTGGTCGCCTCAGCCCTTCCAAGGATATATTACCCCTATGCGTTGTTTTTTTGTCTGCTGCAGGTAATCGTAAACTTAATGTAGCAGGGAGTAAATAGTATATGTGTTATGGGAAACATAAAAACAAGGTTGATAATATTCTTTATCATATTTGTTCTGTTTTTTACATTGCTGCCCACGCCCACCAACAGCAAAGATGATGTAGCAGATGCTACAGTGAACATGGTAAAAGCAGAGAGGGGTGTGCCTGTGGAGGAGATCCTGATTGTTGAGGTGTATTATGACACGTATTTGTCTTATGAGCCAGAAGAGTACGTAACAATATTTAACCGGGGCGCGGGGGCTGTGAATGTTACTGGGTGGAATATCACAGATCAGGAAGGAACGGTAACGTTCCCTGGCAACACGAACACAACACTATTTCCGGGTGACTGTTTTTTTGTGACAGGAAACGCTTCAGCCTTTTTGGAGGAAACAGGAATGGTGGCGAGTTTTGAGTATGCTGTGGATTCTGATCCAGTTGTGCCTCAGATGACAAAGACAGGAACATTCACTTTGGGAAACAGTGGTGATGAAGTCATTCTTAAAAACCAGACAACGATAATAGATGTGATTATTTATGATGGCAGCACCTACACAGATGTGGGATGGACAGGAGCAACTGTACCTGGTGTTACTGAGGGGCATCTGCTAAAAAGGAATAGGAATGAAACCACCAACCAATACATTGACACAAACACCAGCGGGGATTGGACGAATATTAGGGGATACTGGGTCGGCCAATCAGATTTCCAGTACGCCACATACACATTCAATGGCAATGTAACAGTTTTTAGTTCACCTGACAGCAGCTACACTACCATTATACAGGAACTGGATAACGCCACCACAAGTATTTTTCTTAATGTTTACGAATTCACCAACCCTTATCTATCACAACGCCTGGTAAATGCCAGTAATCGTGGTGTGGATGTGAAAGTCTTCCTGGAAGGAGGACCTGTTGGTGGTATAGATGATGATGAGAAATGGATAACACGCCAATTGTATGAGAACGGCACAGAGGTTCGTTTTATGATAACCAACGACACACTGG
>JAHIPG010000184.1 GCA_018894775.1 Nanobdellota archaeon | reverse complement strand
TTATAACGCTGAACAAGCCTACGAGCCCTAACCACAAGCTTATTATAACTCAAAACCTTATTAACCACCGGACATCACCTCGTTTTGATTTTCCTATTAAAACAAGTGATGTCCAACCTAATTATAACTTTCTACAGAGCCTACTACAATAATATTTATAAAAAAATTTTACTAATCTTTGAGTTATGAAAACTTACAAAATAGTTATATTGGGTCCACCCGGATCTGGAAAAGGGACACAGGCAAAGATGATTGCAGAGAAGTATGGAATAGAGCATATATCTACTGGTGACATTTTCAGGGCTAAGAGAGGTGACGGAACTGAGTTAGGCAATAAGATAAAGGAACTTATTGATAATGGTAATTTCGTTCCGGATGATATCACTATAAAGATTATTGAAGAGAAACTGGGAAGCATTGAGGGTGGTTACATGCTTGATGGTTTTCCAAGGACGATTCCTCAGGCAGAAGCTTTGAAGGGATTTGCAGATATCAACATGGTTATTTACATTGATGTCAAGGATGAGGTTCTTGTTAGCAGGCTTTCAAGCAGGTTGATGTGTAAATGTGGAGAAAGTTATAATAAGATAACAAAAAAGCCTAAGAAGGATAATTTTTGTGATAAGTGCAACCAGGAACTTTATCAGAGAGAGGATGAAACACCAGAGGTTGTTCAGGAACGTTTAAAGATTTACAAAGAAAAAACAGAGCCCTTGCTAGACTTCTATAAGGATATTCTGGTAAGAGTTGACGGTGACCAGCCTATTAACAAAGTGTTTGAAGATATCAAAAAAGTTTTAAGTTAAAATTTTAATTATTTTAACTTATATGCGTATACGAAGTGTCTGCTCTTTAGTCTTTCTTTGTCTCTGATTACTTTTCTTGCGTCACCTATTTCTACTTCATTATGCATTATCATTCTTCTAAGGCTAGCTTGTACAGAACCGAGGCTTACGTTAACTCTTTCAGTGATCTCTCTGCTAAGCCACCACTTACCATCTTTTAGTGCTTCAACAATTTCTGCTTGTCCCATTTTTTTTTAGCTCCTTCTTTTCAAACAAGAATCACACCTGTATTGTGGAATGAAAATGTTTTCAGGTATTACGACCTCAAAAGTCTTCCCGCATTCACAACATTCTGCTTTTGTCGTATCCATGTTAGAGAAAGAGACCGCAAAAAGGCTTTATAAGAATTTCGTAAGTGTAGTTACTATTCAGTTATGTGTAATTCTATCAATCTGTTCTGTTGTATTGCTTCACTTAGTGCTTTTCCTAGCTTACTTTTCTTGTGAACTTTGACTTCTCCTTTCTTTGATGCGGTTGCTGTGAATAGGAACTGTTTGTCGACGATAAAATCGACGTTTGCGCCTGATTCTTTTATGTAGAATCTTACGTTATTTTTGTCTTCATGCAGTTCGTATTCTGCTTTTTTTTGTTCTCCTTTTACTCCTTCTATAAGTTCGTGAACATCGATGCGCAGCCCTACTTTTTGTTCTATTGCTTCTATTGTTCTTCCTTCTTTTCCGATTATTCTTGCTTTGTCTGATGCTGGAACATAAATTACTGCTTTGTGTTCTGATAGTATTTCTACTCTTGATTTTTCTGTAAGCCTGGAAAGTATTTTTTCTATTTGTTTTTCTGCGAGTGATCTTATCGGACTTTTTTGTTGTGCTGTTACTGGTACGACTACTGTTTCTTCACCATAGCTGTATATCTCGAATTTGAGTTCGCCTGTTTCAAAGTTTTTTACCTCTGTTACTGGTCTTGCAAGATCTGCCTCTGTCATTCCTGATGGTACTTTGACTGTCATCTTTAAGCTGAGAACTTCATCTATTTCTCCATTTTTTATGAAGATTACTGTGTCTATCACTTGTGGTATTACACCTAGTTCTATTCTTCCTACGAATCTTTGGATTGCGTCTATCGGGTTTGTTGCATGGATAACTCCTAATAGTCCTATTCCTGAAAGCCTTAAGTCTGCAAAGAGTTTGAAGTCATCTGTATTTCTCATTTCGTCAAATACTGTATAGTCTGGTCTTGATAATAATAGGATATCATGGATCTCTTGTGCATCTCCATGTGATATTGCGTATTGTGTTATCTTGTCTGGGAGTATTAAGTCTCTTGGTGCTTCTATTGTTTTTACGATTTTGTCTTTTGATGCGTAATAACGAGCCATTGCTGCTGCGAAAGTTGTTTTTCCGTTTCCTGGTGCTCCTGCGATGAGTATTCCTTCTGCTTGTTCTGCTATTCTTTCTCTTAATTTTTCAGTTAGATTATAATCCTCTATCTTGAGTTGTTTTACTGGTTTTACTGCTGTGATTTCCCATCCGTCGGAGAATGGCGGTTTTGTTACTACAATTCTGTACGTTCCTAGTTGGATTATTGTGCTTCCTTCCCTTTGGATTTCTATGAATCCGTCCTTCCTCATCTTTGTATGTTCTATTATCTCTTTTGATATCTCCCGTATTTCATCTTGTGTGAGTGCTGCTTTTCTTAATGGTATGAACTTCCAGTTTCCGGGAGTTCCTTTCTTTGCTGCGGGAGGGACATTTTCTCTCAGATGTACTGACATTGTTGTTGGATCAAAGAATGCGTCTAGCTGTAATTTTTTTGCTTCTTCCTGTGGTGCTATTAACTTGTATTTTGCTCCTTTGGCTTGCGCTACTTTTGCCTGTACTTTGTCTGCTGTTATTAGTGTTGCATCCTTTTCCCATGCTAACTCTCTTATCAGTGAATCTATCTCTCCTAGTGATGCGTGTTTTATTTCTAATTGTGTAGGTCTTTTGCCTAAGAATTCAACCTTGAAACCCATCTTTTTTGATAGTTTTTTTATTTCTGTTATCTCGTCTAATCCGAGATGGCCTATTGCTTTTTCCTGGTTGGCCTGATGTTCCAGTTCAGCAAGTACTGCTTCATGGAATATTATATGTTCGGCAACTAATTCTTTGTTCTTTATCTTGCTTGATATTAGTCCTTCGATTATTACAGAAGTGTCTGGTACTAGCTTTTCTATATGCTCAGTGTTATTCCCCCTTTTTACCATTGTGTTATTATGATGTTTTAGATTATTTAACTTTTTCTACGTAGAAGAATTTGTAGGGTCTGTTGTTTATCTGTGATTTGTGGTCTATTATGAAGTTTAGTATGTCATCCGGGTATAGTATTGCTTTTATGTCCATGTTGTCCAGGCTGTCTACGAAATTTAGGTTTGTTGTATATGGGTCTTTGAGGTCTTGTGTTATTGCTTCATGGATTGTTTTCATCCTTATTGGTATGTTTATTGTTGTTTTGTCTATTATTTTCTTTGTATTGTTCTCGAATGTTACGGTTACCGGCCATGTTATTTCCATTATTGTTTCTTTGTCGTTGAAGTTTATTTTTGCCTGTATTCTTGTTGATGATTCTACTGGCTTTTCTATTGCTTTTTCTGGTTTGCAGAATCTTGCCAGGTTCATCTGGAAGTATTTTTCTATGTCTTTTGCTATGTCTTCCAGTGTTGATAGTTTCTGTTCTCCATCGTATGCTATTTCTATCTTGTTTTTTCCTATTGCGAAATAGTTCTGCGTTATTATCTTTCCGCCTTGGTTGCCTATTTTTATGAATGCTTCCTGTGCTAGTGATAGTTCACAGCTTTCTATGTAGCTTTGTAAGTTTTGCATCTGTTGGTCTGCTGTTATTTGTTGTTTTGCTTCTTTGCTGAAGAAGTTTAGTGAGAATCCTACGTATGCGAGTAATAGTATGACTATTAGTAGTATTAGGCCTATTGCTA
>JAHIPG010000017.1 GCA_018894775.1 Nanobdellota archaeon | reverse complement strand
GGACATGTAGGCCATAATTCAAATGGAGGCTCAATATTAATTGAAGGAGAAATTGGATCAGTTGCAGATTTTTGTAATGCAACTATTTACCATAAGGAGGACATAATAAACAATTAAAATGAAATTAGATCTTCTGATAAAAAATGCGAACGAAATAATCACTGTAAAAGGAGCAAGCCATATCCCTAAAACAGGAAAAGCGTTCCAAGAAATATCAATCGTAAAAGGGAACATAGGAATAAAATATGGAAGAATTCTTAATGTAGATAATTATAATTATAAAGCTAAACAGGTGATTGATGCAACCGGGAAAGTTGTGATGCCAGGGTTCATCGACTGCCATACCCATTTAGTACACGCAGGTTCAAGACATTATGAATACGAAGGGAAATGCTCAGGCAAAAGTTATAGTGACATCGACAAGAAAGGAGGAATCCTTTATACTGTTGAACAGACAAGGAAAGCGAGTATTGAAGACCTGGTTGAGAAAGGCTTGAAGGATTTAGACATAATGTTATCTCATGGGACAACAACTGTAGAAATAAAAACAGGATATGGCCTGGATCAAGAGAATGAGATAAAGATGTTATATGCCATCAATGAACTGCAAAAGAAACATCCTATGACAATAATACCAACTTATCTAGGAGCACATAAAGTCCCGCCAGAATATGAGAACAATAGGCAAGGCTATATTAAACTTGTAAAAGACCTAATACTTACTATAAAAAAAGAAAATCTTGCTGAATACTGTGATGTCTTCTGTGACAAGATAGGCTTCACGTATAAAGAGAGTAAAGAGATTTTAGAAGAAGCAAAAAGGCATGGGATGAAATTAAAGGTGCATGCAGAACAAACTAATTATAATCGGGGAGCAGAACTTGCAGCAAAACTTGGAGCAGTATCAGCAGACCACCTAGATTATATAAGTAAAAAAGGGATTGAAGATATGAAGGCATCAGGGACTATAGGGGTTCTGTTACCTGGAGTTACATACCACCTTACTGAAATGATTCCAGGACATAAAAAGGTAAAAAAATTTCTTCCAAAAAAAATCAGACGTATGATAGAGAATGAACTTCCGATCGCTTTATCGACGGATTATAACCCTGGAAGCTGCAGAACGCAATCGATGCAGGCTATAATGGAAATAGCAGCAAGGCTTTACAGAATGAACTATGCAGAGATCATAAATGCATCAACGATAAATGCGGCACATGCTATAGGCCGAAGTAACGAAATAGGAAGTATAGAATTTGGAAAAAAAGCAGACCTAGTCATATATGACTGTGAAGAACACGGAATTCTAATCGACAAATTTGGTATAAATTTAGCAAAAATCGTGATAAAAAATGGGAAAATTATTAATCTATACTAAAAAATAATAACACTATAAAAAACCAATATTTTTAAAAAACTAAAAAAGATATAATTATTGATGATAGCCCATAAAGTATTTGTTACTCAAATTTTAAGAACATTGGGAATATTTAATGGTAAAAAAGCTTTTTCAGCTCCAGAAACAGTACAAATAATTCTCATTAACAATTGTAATCTTAACTGTGTTGTTTGCCCTATCCACTCAGATCATTTAAAACAGAAAAAGGAATTAAAGTGGAAACAAAAAAAACAAGATTTTGAAACTATAAAAAAAGTAATTTCTGAACTTTCTGAGATAGGGGTTAAAGAAATACTTCTTAATGCAGATGGAGAACCTTTTCTCTATAACCAATTAAAAAAATTAATTATCCATATAAAACTAAAAGGCCTAAAATGCAATATAATTACTAATGGTACTTTACTCAATAAAAAAAAAATAGAAGAACTCCAAAAATTAAAGTTGGATAGATTAATTGTAAGCCTTTGGGCTGGAGATGCAAAAACCTATTCTGATATTCACCCCGAACAAACAGGAAAAACATTCACAAAAATCAAAGAATGCCTTTTACAATTAAAAGAACTCAAAAGAACAAATAGGATTCCTCAACTCTCTATAAGTAATACTATTTTTAATAAAAACTATGAAAATATCTCTCAGATGATTAAGTTTGCAGAAGAAATAGATTCAGACTATGTTGAATTCAGAATTGCTGGTTTATTGCATGAACTCAGGAAATTTGAACTTTCTAAGCACCAAAAAGAAACTATTTTGATTTCACTAAAAAAAATAAATAAGAACAAACCAACCATTAAAAATAACTTACAAGAATTCCAAAAGGCCATTTCTTTCAGCTTAAATGGTTCTCATCGAATGGATAGGGGAATCCCAAACAAAATCCCCTGTTACGCTGGATGGTATTATTCAAAGATAGATGTTGATGGTAACGTACATCCTTGCATAAATTGTAATAATCCAATGGGAAACATAAAAAATACGTCCTTTAAAAAAATCTGGCATTCTAAAGAATATAATAAATTTAGAAAGCTAGCTAAGCAAAAATATAAAGGAAGTTATTTCAAAAATTATCTTTGTAATCAGCACTGCTGCCTTTACATAAAAAATCTTTCAATCTATAAAAAATTAAATCCTTTTAAGAAACAGCTATAAAAATTCAGATCTAATGATAAATAACGAAATAGGAAGTATAGAATTTGGAAAAAAAGCAGACCTAGTCATATATGACTGTGAAGAACACGGAATCCTATTCGACAATTTTGATGAAATTTTAGCAAAAACTGTGATAAAAAATGGGAAAAATGTCAATATGTGCCGAGAAATGCTAAAGTTGTAAGAAAACACAATAATATTTTTAAACCTCAAAAGTACCATTCTATTCTGGCGTAATAAAAAAAGAAGTGATGTCTAAATAATTTTTTGCAAAGGAGGAAAAATGCATGAAAGGTAAAAAACTGGCGAGTGTACTCGCAGCGGGAATATTCGGCGCAGGGGTTCTATTAGGTTCTGTACCAACGTACGCAAAAGAAGAGGCACCAATACAATATGTAGAAGAACAAAACCAAAGTAAAGAAAGTGTTCATAAAAAAGAAGTTGATACAAACATCCCACACTATCTAAAGGGATTAACACCCATAAGTGAACTAACTGATGTCAATGAAATCGAAAAAGAAATCAGAAAGACAGCAGAAATTTTCAGGATGTATGAATCACAAACCTACTCTGGAATGTATGACTTTGTAAAAATCTCAAACTATAACGAAGAAGAAACAGTAAACATCTACGGAAAAGACATAAAGATAGTTTATCATGAATACATGAAGAAAGGTGATAAAATACTCTACACCAATCCTTTAGGTATTGAAGAGCTAACTCTAGAAGAATTTGAAGTGGTAAAAAACGACATTAAAGAACAGGTAAAACTGGCAGTAGATGCAAATGTGGAAGCATACAAAACCCTTCCAGGAAAGATAAAGACAGAATTAGAGAAACTACTTGAAATCAAAGATCTAGATGCAATTGCTGATCAAAAGATACCTGAATATGATGGTATAACTTATGGAGATGTCCTAGGCTACTTCAAACTAGAAGGAAAAGACTTTGTTCCAGACGAACTACATCTGGCATTGATACCAGCATTAGGGCTAAGCATCGTAAACGCGAAACTAGTTATGTACAGCCCTATCGGAAGATCACAAGACTACATACTTGGATTCCCATCGACTTTAGCACATGAGTTTACACATGCATCTACAAAAATACAGAGCATACCATTCTCATGGCAGTTTGACGCAGAACTCCAAGCATCGTACGTACAGCTAGGAGAAAACCAAAGCTTCCTAACATACCTACTACACGACTATCTAGCACCATTCAGAGAAACAGAAAAAAGGTATTTTTCATTTGATGCAAACCATATGCTGAAAAAAATCTTGGGTGCAGATAAAGCAAGCAACTACACATTTCATGAAGAAGAAATGGCAAAAGAATTCCCACTTATGGACCAAGTAAGAGAAGAATTCAAAAAGTCAATGCCTGACTTCTTCGCAGAATACTACACAAACAGACTATTCTGGTATGCAGTAAACCACAAGTTCAATGATCCAAACGTATGGTTTGACATACTGATGGCTCAAAAATACGAACCAACAATCTACGCAGAAGGTGACAAAGAAAACAAAGGAGCTTTTGATGACCTTCAATTCCTAAAAGAAGTTGAAGATGCAGGAGTCCTAGAAGAGATAAGAACAGAGGCATGGAAAAGAACAGAAGGTGAAGAGACAAAAAAAGATAGAACCACAATGGGACCAAAATACGAAAAACTAATGAGACTTTCACACCTTTACCACGTAGACCCGTTCACAATACAGAGATTCCTCGAAAAAGAAGGTATAGATGACATCTACAACATACCACCTGAAAAGCTAAATCAACTAGAAATAAAGATAGACAAGATATTGGAGGGATTCGTAAAATGAAACCAAGATTAAAAAAACTGGCAATGGGAGCAACAGGACTACTTTTCGCAGCATCATTACTTGGAGGATGTGCACCGCCATACAAACAACACGTTCGAAATATCGCAACAGAGAAAGGCTACACCTCAGAACAAGCAGAAGTAATCTACCACGGAATCCTCGTCAAAGAAATAATGGCTGTAAATGAAGATGGTACAAGGACAATAAACTATGACTGGGCAAGCAACCAAGATATCTTGCTTAAAATAAAAGACATGAAAGATGACATAGAAGCAATCCTAAACGACACCAACCCCAAAACTGTCAAAATGCTTGACGAATTCGGTGACATGAAAGAAAGTATCGAAAAGAACGGTAAAATCGTCAAGTTCATGGAAGATGTGGTAAAAACACACCATCTAAAAGAAAAATTTGACGGCAACATGGAATCTTATTGGTATGATGAGAAAAGCGACAAATTCGATGCAAAAATCTTCAAACCAGGTAAAGACCTAGAAGAAAAACTAAAATTCACAGCAAAATATGTAGAAGAAGCTAAAGCTATGGGAAACCTAAAAGTTATCGAAAACTTCAAACTAGAATTTGACTACAAAGAAAAGCATCCAGACCCTAACTATCCTGGAGACAAAAACAAAGCAGTATACAAAGATAAAAGACTAGCACTAAGAGTAAAGGTCTTCGACACAGGAGAAGACAATGTTGGTGACTATGTAGAACTATACAGGGTAAGGCCAGACGGAACAGATGAAGACAAACCAGCTGTAAAGATATTCTCATCAATGGACAACGATAAAGTAAACCTCATGGTTGTCGACAAAGATGATGAACTGATGGGACCAGGTTATGGCCTACCAGACATTGTCGAAAGGATATGGGGCATCAATGATGAGCAAATCGCAATGCAGCTCTTCCAAAATAAAGCTCTTCTAGCACAGATTTTTGAGAAGATAGAGAAAAAGAAGATGCCTGAACAAAGAGACAACGAAGTATTCATAACAAAAGCTGGAAAAGTAGAAGTACCTGAGTACGAAATAAGCAAAGCTCCAGAAGGATGGAAAGTGCCTATGACATACAAAGACAAGACAGACCTAAACTACACCTTAGAGCTAATCTTTGCTGAAAATGAAGTCACAGAAGATATGAAACCAAAAGAAGCGATGCTAAAACAAATAAAATACATAGCAAAGAAATACCACAGCGCAACATCAGCATACTCGCCAGTAAAAGGAAAAGTTGTAGAATACTATGAACCAAAAGCAGAATACGCAAACAATAACATCCTTAACGCAGAAGTATCAGGTAAGAAGATGACCTTAGACCTAGTAGGACAAGAGACAAAAACAGCTTTCAACAACTACTTTACAGAAATGGAACCTGTCGCAATAGACTTCACATCAAGAGATATAAGATACAGGATTGTTGACTTGGATGGAAAGCCAGGCCATGAAGCAAGGAAGAAAATCTCCAAGAATGGTGGAATGGCATCCATGAAGAAAGCAACTGTCTCAGACTATGGAGATATGCTCTACGGACCTTATGACAAAGATATAGATCCAGTAGGTGAATAAATAAAACTTTATATACCCTTTTTTCTTTCTTTTTTTAATTCTTTAACCTTTTGCTAAGAAGTCTCTTTCCCGAAATTTTTGATCTAGGTTGGAGATGAATTGGCTCGGAAATCCTTTGAGTATGCGACACGCGACAAGTGTGCGCGTAATATTTATTAAGTAGAATAAATCCATGCTATAAGTAGGGCGGGAACCGACCGAATTCAAGCCTTCGGAGACCATGTAAGACCAACTTGTTGGCAACAGTCGATGAACAAGGAAGCCACAATCCTCAACTAACAGTTAGGTTATGAGTAGTTCACAACAAGATGAAACTGATAGAATGCGTTCCAAACTTCAGCGAAGGAAGGGATAAAGATAAGATTGATGAGATATCAAAAGCCATAGGTCTTAAGGCAAAACTTCTAAATGTTGAGTCTGATTATGATCATAACAGAACAGTCATAACCTTTGCAGGAAAACCAAAAGAAGTTCTAAAATCAGCTTATGAAGGAATAAAAAAAGCATCAGAATTGATAGATATGTCAAAGCATACTGGAGCTCATCCAAGGATAGGTGCAGCAGACATTATTCCTTTCATACCATTACAGGGAGCCAAGATGAAAGATTGTGTTAAAATAGCTAACAAACTGGGGGGGAAAGTAGGAAAACTAGGAATTCCAGTGTATATTTATTCAGAAGCTGCAAAAAAAGAAGAAAGAAAAAGCCAATCAAACATAAGAAAAGGACAATATGAAGGTTTAGAACAAAAGATGAAACAAAAAGAATGGAAACCAGACTATGGTCCAAAAACCTTCAATGCAAAAAGCGGAGCAACAATCATCGGAGCAAGAAAAATACTCATAGCATACAATGTTTTCTTATCAAACAATGATTTACAACTAGCAAAAGATATTAGCAGATCAATAAGAGAGTCAAGCGGAGGCTTCAAGAAAATACAGGCTGCAGGAATGATGGTTGATGGATTAGCACAAGTATCAATGAACTTCCTGGACTATGAAACAACAGGAGTACATACAGTTTATGATGAAATAGTTAAGCTATCTAACGGGCAAGTTAAAGGAAGCGAGCTAATAGGTCTAATGCCCAAACAAGCATTCATAGATGTAGGCAAACATTATTATCCTAAAGAAAAGGATGAAGATATCTTAATCGAAAAAGCAATAGAAAAACTAAGCTTTAAAAAAATAGGACCATTCGACAAAGATAAGAAAATAATAGAATATATGATATGAAACTTGAAGAAGCAATAAGGAAAATAGAATCAAAAGACCCTGCGATAGGCATAGGAACAGCAGCAGGAGCCTCAGGAGTCCTAGCAGCAAGATTAGTAATAAAAGCAGCCAAGAAAAGTAATCTTCCAGAATTACAGAAAGAAGCTGAAAAGAAAAAAAAGAATCTGGTTAGATTAATCAATGAGGACATGAAAGCATTCAAAAACTACATGACTGCCTACAAAACAAAAGATGATAAAAAAATACAAGATGCATTAAAATATGCTATAGAAATACCGATAAAGATAGCAGAAGAAAGCTATGAATTAATGCAAATAGCAGATAATACATTCCACAAAGGAAAGAAAAGCATGGTCTTAGAAATATATGGAGCAGCATCACTGTGCAAAACATCAATACAATCAGCAACAGAAATAGCAAAACTAAATCTTGAGGATATAAAAGATAAGCAATACAAAAAAAAGATGGATACTGTCAGATTCCAGCTAAAATTTAAAGCTGAGCATAAAGAACAGATGATGTACACAACTGTAAAGAATTATCTGTATAAATAACTTTTATAAACTTAGAATTCTTCAAGATATAAGAATAAAATGGCAGAAGAGAAAAAACAGAAAGGAATTACTGTAACAAAAGATGAAGACTTTTCAGAATGGTATACCCAAGTAGTTCAGAAAGCAGAATTAGCAGATATCAGGTTTGGCATACAAGGGTTCATAGTACACAGACCCTGGGGATTTATGATTATAAGAAAAATATATGAGTATCTAGAAAAAGAAGTGGAAAATCAAGGCCATGTACCATACCTATTTCCTGTCGCAATAAAAGAAGAAAACTTAACAAAAGAAGCAGAACATGCAGGATTCACACCAGAAGTATTTTGGGTAACAGAAGCAGGAGATAAAAAAATGGAAGAAAGGTTTGCTCTAAGACCTACTGGAGAAGCTCAAATTTATCCTGTATATTCTTTATGGTTCAGGAGCCATAATGAACTTCCGTTCAAAGCTTATCAGAGTAGACACTCTGTATATAGAAATGAGATGACAACTCGACCCTTTTTAAGAGGTAGAGAATTCCTATTCTTTGAATCACATAATGTGTTTATGACGCACAAGGAAGTCCTAAATCAAATTGAAGAAGACTTAGGCACATGCAAGAAAATAATACATGACAAGATTAAGATACCTTTCCTTTATTTCAAAAGGCCTTCATGGGATAAGTTCAAGGGGGCAGATAATACCTATACTCCAGATACATTAATGCCAGATGGCAAAAGAAACCAATTGGCATCAACGCATGATTTGGGTAAGAATTTCTCAAAAGCTTATGATATAAAAGTTAAAGGGAATGATGAAAAAGAACACTATGTACATCAAACCTGCTTTGGTCCAGGAATATGGCGTATAATGGCTGCATTGATAGGCATACATGGCGATAATAAAGGATTAATCATACCCTTTGATATGGCCCCAATACAAATTGTAATAATCCCTATAACTTTTACAAAGAATAAGAAAGATTCAGATAAGGTAATAAAAAAATGTAGAGATTTAAAAAAGAAACTAAAATCACTAGGATACAAAGTGAAGTTTGATGATAGCGAGTGGACACCTGGATTCAAATACAATCAATGGGAACTTAAGGGCGTACCTTTAAGAATAGAGGTAGGACCTAAAGAGATAAAAGAAAACTCTGTATCACTCGCAATAAGAACAGAGCAGGGAAGAAAAAAAGTAAAAACAGCCAGTTTAGACAAGGAAATAATACGGGCCTCTAAAAAATTAGACAAACAAATAGAAGAAAGGGCTGATGAATATTTCAAAAATAGAACAAAAAATGCCAATTCACTGGATGAACTTAAAGACTTAATAAAAAACCACAAAGGATTTATACGAGTGCCTTTCTGTTCTGTAGAAAAAGATGGAGAAGAGTGTGCAGAAGTGATAAAAACAGAAACAGAAGGTGGCAATGTCTGCGGTACTTTATACCCTAAAGAAGATAACATAAAACCAAACCAAAAATGTATTGTTTGTGGGAAAAAAGCTAATCACATTGTTTACATAGCCAAAAGTTATTAAATTTCTAAAATAACAGAAAAACTTACTAAGACCTAAATAAATTCTTCAACCAATTAAAAAACTTCGCATAAGAAGGAATATTATTCACAGTTATTGAAAGCTCTAAATCTTTAGTGTAAACCTTTCCTAATTCATCCTCATAAGACATCTTGACGTCTATAATCCCATCAGAAACAGACGATCCTTCAAAAGGAATCTTCATAATACTTTTATCCTGAATCTTCTCCCACTCTGCAACACCTAAACCTTCAACCCTTACCTTAACATTATATGCTGGAGAATCTGTAACAAGTGAAATAAGAAGATTATCAGATTCATAATACCCTATATCTGTAGGCTGAATACCACTAACCTGTAAATCTGGTACTTCAACAACATTCAGTTGCAGATTAAAATAACGTACCATATCCTCATTCTCAGCGCTGATAATAACAGTCTCAGTCTTAACCAAATCTTTTTTGAACGTAAGTTCTTTTTCTTCCCCAATACTCAATGCAATCTTTCCGCAGTTATCAGCTAAACAGGTACGAACCTCATCCAATTGAACATTACCAGCATTCTTTATCAAACAAACAATATTAGCATCCTCTATAGAATAATAGGTATCCTTATCAGATTCACATGAAATATCAAGATTAGAAAAGAAAAACTTGGTCTCCCTCTCAACTAAATCTCCCATAAGAGCTTCAGCCCATATTTCAGAGTAAAACTCAAAAGTATCAGCATATTTTATTGTATTTGAAGCAATATTACCAAAAACAGTCTTAACAGCTAGCTCTGAAGTATAAATATAGTCTTCCTCTAGATCAGCAGGGATTTTGACGAGCCAGTAGAAATACTTCTTTCCCTTAGGCTTCATAACAAAATATGCCCCATTAGCCTTCTTAATAAGCTCAGGTGCTTTAGTGATATGTATACTCATAGGAAGATAGTAATCTTTCAAGTTCTCAACCGAAACTTCAACAGGAACATAACTACCAAACTTAACCTTTTCTTTCAATGGCCTGATAGCTATATCAACATAAGGGGTCAATCTTCCATCTTTACTAACAATATCTGTCTTAAAATCAAGAGCTTCAGCCTTAATCTCTAATTCACGAGAGCTCCAGTGATACTCAACTGAAGGAACCCCAGAATCTGCAGAATCATCAAGCTTTAGATGGGTCGGGTCAATCCACCCATACTGGCCAAAAGTAACATCAAAAGGAATCCAACCATAACCAGGAAAATAAACTTCTGCCCAACCATGATTACCAAAACTATTATCAATATTTGAATAAACTATACCAGAAACAAACCTTGCAGGAATTTTCACAGAACGCAACATAGAGATAAAAAGATTTGTTATCTCATCACAAACACCCTGTTTATTAGCAAAAACCCAACTGGACTTCTGGTCTGCATCAGCAGTTAAAGTATTCAAATCGTATTTGATATTATTCTTAACCCAATCCGCAATCTTATAAGATACAACAAAAAGATCTGTCTCACCTGCAGCAAGTTCGTTCGACTTTGCCTTTATAAACTCATTAATATCTAACTTCTCTGTCCCAACAGTATAATCCTCTTTTATACCTTCAGGGATGCCTGAAAGAGGAAAACTAACAGTATTTCTTATCTTAGGAAAATCATTTTTGATTAGTATATCTGTATCTAACTCAAAACTTATCTTACTATTTGAATAACTATCCCATTTAAATAAAAAAATCTTATCTCCTTCTGAAAAAAAATCGTATTCTGGTTTAGTATTC
>JAHIPG010000183.1 GCA_018894775.1 Nanobdellota archaeon | reverse complement strand
GTATCAGAACCAATAGTCTTTGCCTTATCATATATCCTAATCAAACGCTCAACATCTATCTCTGAAGTAAGATTCAGAAGCAGACCAGTATCGCCTAAAAATAATATATTATCAGAATAAGAAGCAGTATCTTTGCCTACCCTCCTAATAAGAAAATAATCCGTAAGGACATTGTCTAAATCATTATGTCTTAAAGCAAGATTCATGACAGGAAGCCTATCAAAATGATAAACATTATCAGACCAATCATCAGTCGTATCCTCACCTACCTCCCTAACACGCTCATACATACCTATAGTGTCATTAAAACCAAATTCAAGAACTGTCCTTATTAAAAGACTATAATCATCTTCAGTTATGCCCAGATCATTACTAAACTTAGCTTTTTCAAAATTATGATAAACCTTACATACCCTATAGTAAGCCTTCTCAACATCTTCACCATCTGCAATGAGATCTAAAGTTATTTTAGTAATCATATCCCAATCCTTAAGAGCAATATCATCAGATAATTCCAAAGTGTCTCTCCCTTTTGTTCTAACTTTAGAATACATACCCATAGTCTTATCAAATCCATGTTCAAGAGATGATAAAAGAATTATAGGAAAATGATAATATACAATATTAGAACAGAATATAGGTTTAGTTATAGGTTTCTGTCTTGCAAATTCACGCATTTTATTATACGTCTCAATAACATCGTTTTTAGGATAGACTTCAGACAACAAAGTTATGATATGCTGATGGTCTTTATCAATATCGTCTCTTTTTGAATCAGTAAAACGGCCAATATCCCTTATCTCTTTATATGACTCAACAATCTCATCCAACCTTCTAGAATCCTCTTCAGAAATATGATAGGCAGGCCTATCCTCAATAACAGGGGTCTCTTTCTTAGGTTCAGGATCACAACCATAGATTCCAATTCCAATAGAAGCTGCAGCAGCAAAAGCAGCCAGTTTCTTGCAAAACCCCATAGTAAAAAATACTAAAAAGGGGTTAATAAAACTACCTAAAATAGAAATTATAAAACATAAAAATATTTAAGCAAAATAATAAAAATTTATTATAGGAAAAAAGGAGGTATAACAATGAATTTTGTATGTCATGAATGTGGAAGTGATAAGGTTTCTGGATACATAACAACAGAACTAGATGAAGATGAGATAGTGAAGCACTACTGCAGCTCTTGTCTAAAGAAAATAGAAAACGAAGATTACGAAAGTGAAGCTGAGAATCAAAGTCCTGATGCAAACAATCAAGAGGTTAACAACCTTTAATCTCTAATTTTTTCTTTTAATTTTTTAAGAATGAAACGCCCCGGAAGGATCAAAAACATAATGTTTAACTCCACTATCTCAATAGGGAGTGTAACATAATGTATAACGCCCCGGAAGGGATTTGAACCCTCGACCTACTGCTAACCCCTAAGGTATTAGGAGGCAGTCGCTCTATCCAAGCTGAGCTACCGGAGCATAAAGATAAAACTAACAATTTTCTTTTAAAAACCTTTGCCTTGTCAACAATAAATCCGGAAATCACAGCACCTACACCAAACGCAAAGACCAAATCACACATTGTACTGCCCAGAACATCTCATAAAGAAATACACATCTTCACTCCAGCACGAGTCTGCTTATAGCCCAGTCCATCAAAACCTCTGAAGAATGTTTCAGAGAATCTTTCAACAATACTTCACGAAATACCTTTTCACTAACCTTTAAAGATTTTACCTTTTTAGTAAAATTAACAACATAATTATAATCAAAAGAAGGATCATTCTCCTGTATCATCTTAACCATGTTTGAAAATTCATCTAAGATATCAGCTACTTCTTTAAGGAATAATTTTTCATTCTTATCAATCTTCTCAATAGTAATCAAATGATCAGTCATACGTTCAAGATAAGTAGATAATAAACTAACGTAATGAAGCTCTATAGGCTTTAGCTTTGATTCCCTCTTATGCATAAACGAAGCGATAACAGCCTTGGTTATCAGAACATTACTCCTATCAATCTCTTCTTCATACCTTTCAATCAGTTCAACATCATAATTTTCTATCATCACTTTTGTAAGATTCTGGACCTTCTTCAACATCGCAATAAACATAGATAATGTATTGCTGATTGATAGAACAGATTCTGAATATATCCTATGCTTATCTACCTCAATAAAAGTTGTACTAACAAGTTTCTTCTGATGCAATATCTGTTTCTGGTTTAGAGTCTTAGTGAAACCTATCTCAAAAGATTTAGTAGGATTCAGAAAACAGGACATTATCAACTTAGATAGAATATACATATCATCTTCTTTAAGATCCAACTTAATATCTTTACCAGTATCCTGCTTTTGTTGTGCCAACAATACAAGATTTCCTGAGCTATCAAGATCCAATTCGATTCTTGATCCTATATCTATGTTCTTATCCCTGCACCATTTTGATGGGAGGTAAATATAAAACATATTTCCTGTTTTCTGTACATTCCTGAGTTTCATCTTAATAACTTAAAAAGTAGCCTAATATTTAAATTTTTCTAAAAATATATGTTCTATGAAAAAAATAGACTACTATATATAATCTATAAACTATATATTATATTAGTAAGGTTTAAATACCAGATTTATGCATTCTCAAATAGAACAAACAAAAAAGGTGGTACAAAAATGGAAACAAACGGAGAAA
Source organism: Nanobdellota archaeon (assembly GCA_018894775.1). Lineage (GTDB taxonomy): Archaea > Nanobdellota > Nanobdellia > SCGC-AAA011-G17 > VGLX01 > JAHIPG01. Next base: position 3,254 of record JAHIPG010000183.1, on the reverse strand, counting down.
ACATAACAATGAAACTACCAAAAAAAATTCAAGGAAAAAATCTAATAAACATAGTTGTAAAATCTTTAGAATCAGAAGGATATAAAACATCTGTCAAACAGAAGATAGATCCTCAAAGGGATTTATCACTAGGTATTTTAAGAGCCTATTATGACAACTGCCCAAAAGACTTTGATTTTGACATACCTAATGAATATAATATCACAGGGCACAAATACAAAGACAAACTAATAGGATTATCATTCCAGGGAAAAGCAAAGATAATCTACCTGATACCTATAATCGGCTGGTTAATGTATGTCAAAGAAAAAAATTGCCATAATATCATAGATAACACAATAAAAGTATGTTTAGACACCGGCAAAGAATATGACGAACTAAACTTGCGTACCACAAGAACTAATCATTACACCGGTTTACCTCAAGGAGATTACAAAGAAAATATCAACAAAGAAAGTCTGAAACTGCATCCTAATCTAAAAAAGGATCTGGAAGGTATTGAACAAATCATCTACGAAAGAACTAAATAACAACTTCTTTTAATTTTTTCCTAATCTTCCAAAACAAAAGAACTAAATACGCCTCAATATCTATAGCCTTACAAAATTAATAAATATTGCTGTTAAAAACACAACCGAAAGGTTTAAAAAACAAAAAATAGATTTTAAAACAGAAATGAAAGCTTTAATCATGAACTTCAGAGGCGGAAGACACACACAAAAGAATAATGAGATGATTATCAAAGTGTCAGATGTAGATAGCCGGGCGAAGGCTGAAAAACTGGTAAATAAAGAGGTAGAATGGACAACACCATCTGGAAAAAAGATAAAAGGCAAGATTCTAAATGCTCACGGTAACAAAGGCGCAGTAAGGGCAAAATTCGAAAAAGGAATGCCTGGGCAATCAATAAGCACAGAGTTAAGGGTAATCTAAAATGGCAGGATTAAGAAAAGGACACGCATATTCAAGAACTGTTAAAAGGGCTTTCACTAGAAAGTCCAAGTTCAAGAAAAAAGGATACATAAAAGCAGTACCTATCACCAAGATAGTAAAACATGACATGGGAGATCTAAAAAAAGAGTTTCCAAAACAAGTACATCTAGTCACAAAACAGCCGGTAACAATAAGACATAATGCTTTAGAATCAGTAAGGATGCTTGTCAATAGAAGAATAGTAAAAGAGATAGGAACAAACTACAAGTTTAAACTGAGAGTATACCCTCACCATGTTCTAAGAGAAAACAAGATGCTTACCGGAGCAGGAGCAGACAGGATGCAGAGCGGAATGCAGCGTGCTTACGGAAAAGCTATGGGTATAGCAGTACAGGCAAAAAAAGGACAAAAAATATTCACAATATATGTGGATGAAGATTGTATAGAAAAAGCAAAGAAAGCACTCAAACTGGCAACGACCAGACTACCAATGAAATACTCTATAGAAACAGAATAATTTTCTTAAATACCTAACTTCTTCAGCACATTGAAAAGCCAACCTTCTTTCCTGATGACTTCAGGCTCATAATGCTGACCAAGGATATTAGCAGCCAAACGTTTGTAACCAATTGCAGCCTTAGAATTAGGATAAGTATAAACAACAGCATCTTTCCTTACCAAAGAATGCCTGACAGCCTTATCTTCAGGAATAATACCAATAACAGGCTTCTCTATTATTGTCTCAATATTATTAACAGAAACATCAAGATTCTTAGGACTGGTCCTTGTAAGAACAATACCAATTACAGGCTTGCCAAGCTCCTCACAAATCTTTACAGTCTTAGCAGCATCAGTGATAGCCGGAAGCTCAGGATTAGTAACCACAATAATCTCCTCAGAAGAGCCTATGGTTGCGAAAGCCTCTTTACCTAGCCCTGCAGCACCGTCAACAATGATAAAATCAGATGTATTATTAAGCTTAGCCAAAGCTGGGGGCATATTTTCAGGAACACATGTCTTCAAATCATGAATACTAATACCTGCAGGAACAATCTTCATACCTGCCGGATGCAAATAAACAGAATCGAAAATATGGTGCTCTCCCCTAAGGACATGATGCAAGTTTATAGGGACTATAGGAACACCAAGATATAAACCTATGTTCGGAGTGCTCAAATTCCCATCAACAACTGTAACATCCTTATCAAAATAATTCAATGCAGATGCCAAGTTGATAGCTGTTGTAGACTTGCCAACACCACCTTTACCACTAAGAATACCAATATATTTTGCCATAGTAAAGATATATAATAAGGAGTAGTTTATTAATATTTTGGTATAAAACTATTTCTTAAGCTTCTTGATGTATTTCTGAAAATACTTATCAGCATCATCGAACAGTTCCTTGTTATCCTGATAGGATTCTGCTCTCCAAATATTTTTCTTCTCACCCATGACATTTTCAACTATATAAGATAGAAGATTATTGTCACCCTCTTTCCTAGAAAAACCATTAGTCTGTATCCTTTCGACAATTCCATCCCTATTGTAGTCAATAAAATTTTCATGTCTGAATAGGTATGATCCTTTGGTGATTATATCAGCATCTCTGCCAACCAAACTAAACCCTTCTTCTGCCATATCCTTATTTTCTATTCTACGATAAACAGCATAGCTACCAATTCCTGTAACCTGAGCATTATTCTTAACCTCATGAAGGTATGTAGCATAAGTAGGACCATCATGGCATAGCGTATTGATACTTACTGTAGCCAGAGTAGCAAGTGAAGTAATTATAGCCCATTTCTTTAGTCCAGCTAAAGTATTCTCCGGAGCGTCAATTGTACCCTCCATCCTTTTCTGTACAAATTCCCTATACTCATCAACACTCATGCCATCTGGTTGAGGCTCTTCGCATTCTTCCATCTCTTCCTGCTCTTCCTGATAAGATTCTAGAATACCTTCAAGATCTTCAATATAACTTTCTGTAAGACCATCTACCTCTTCATTAAAACTTTCAATTATACTTCCAACATCATCTTTAATATCTTCTGGTACCTCTGCCATATCATATTTGTCTAAAATTTTTTTAAATTCTTCTGGAATATTCATTTTTATAAAATCCCCCTAATAACTAAATTTCAAGTTAGAATATCAATATATAAACCTTTCTAATAACTGGCACAGTATAATTTTGGAGTGATAGAAAAAAATATAAGCCTCCTTTTCTTAATGTGTTTCAATTAAAAAAAGGAGGTGTTTGGTTATGACTAGTGTACATTTGAATCTTAATAACTTTAACGGTTTTGGTTTGCTTCTGG
>JAHIPG010000182.1 GCA_018894775.1 Nanobdellota archaeon | reverse complement strand
AAGAATGTAACCAGATGTTTTGACCTACTTGCAAGAAAAGAAGAAAAAATAATCCTGATAAAAATAATTACTGATGCAAATTCTCTAAATCATGAGTCAATAGATGAATTAAAACATACAGCTGGCTGCATAGACGCAACCCCTTTAATAATCACAGAAAAATCTGGAAAAGAACTGGAAGATAACGTTGTCTATTCAAGATTCGGCATCTATACGCTGAACAAGGCAACTTTCAGAAATTCTCTCAAACAAAAACTTCCTTTTGTAAAATCCGGAAAAGCAGGACTAACAGTAACAATAGATGGAGATAAGCTAAGAACCAAACGGGAAGAGGAAAAATTATCATTAAATGACATTTCAAGAAAGATAGGTGTCAGCAAACGGATGATAGTGAACTATGAAAATAGTAACTCAGATATTGCTGTACAGAAAGCATGGAAGCTCTACGATTTATTTGGAAGAGGAATATTCAACCACATTGACATATTCTCTGAGATGGAAAATATAGTGTATAACTGTAAATCCCAAGTCGGGAAAAAATATTCAGAACTAGGGTTTAGCGCTGTAGAAACAAAGAGAAATATCTTTGACATAATCGCAAAAAAAGAAAAAGAGATAATACTTACAACAGTAGGGGATAAGTTTAATAAGGAATTAAGCTCTTTATCAAGATTATTGGATGCTGAAAACTTATTGGTTTTTGAAAGAAGAAAACCAAAGCTAGATATACCAACAATAGCAAAGGAGGATTTTTTAGAGCTCAAAACCGAAAAAGAGCTAATAAATATAATAAAAAAATGAGGCTGATACTTGTAAGGCACGGGGAAACCCATGAGAACAAGAAAGAAATCTGGCAAGGCCATCATCAAGGCATGTTAAATGAAGAAGGCAGAGAGCAGGCTAGAAAACTAATCAAAAGACTGGAAAAAGAGAAAATAGACATCATATACTGTTCTGACCTTGAAAGGACAAGAGATACAATCCAACCTTTTTTAGAGAAATATGGTGTCCCTGTCTACTATGTTGAAGCGCTAAGAGAAAGAAATCTTGGATTATTAGAAGGTATGAAGAATGAAGACGTGAAAAAATACCTCAAAAAACATAACTTAGACCTAACATCAGACCTTGAAAGCGGAGAATCATACGACGATGTACGGAAAAGATTATCTGATTTCTACTATAAAACTCTGGATAAGCACGAAGGAGAAACAGTACTTTTTGTAACGCATGGCGGAAGCATAGCCCAATTGATAACCTGCTTACTAGGCTATCCCAAAGCAGAATTCAGAAATTATGTCCCAAAAAATACGGGTGTATCAGAAATAAGAGCAAAAAAAGGAAAACCAGAACTTATATTATTTGATGATATAAGCCACCTTTAGATTTCTTTCAGAAGTTTTGCAACATTCTTGATACCTAATGTAAGTATGAAACCTGCAAGTTTAGGTCCTCTCTCCTTGCCTATCAAAGCAATGTAAACTCCTTTAAAGAATACCATCTTATCAATGTTAAGCTCTGTAATTATCTTATAGAACTCTTCAAATAGAGAATCTTCATCATACTTTTTCTTCTCTAATTTCTTAACCAAAACTTTAATTGCTTTCTTCTGATCATCACTCAACTTTTTCTTAATCTCGTTAGATATCTTATTATGCACCTTGAACTTCATATCTTCAGGAGCGTAATTATTCACCCAATTCCAGGCGCACAACGCTCTTGTCTCTAGCTTCTTCTTATCAACATCTGTCTTTAAGAAAGTCTTGTATTCCTCAACAACTTTCTTGATATCACCTTCATAGACTTGTACAATGTTAGTCAAATGTCTGAAAGATGCCTGGAAAGGTAGACTTTTAGGAACCTTATCAATCTGTGATAACTCATAGATTCTAAGTTCTTTTAGATATTTTTTCTTATTCTCGACTAAATCCTCATCAAAATAAATCCTTTCAGTCTTATCATAATCCTCATAAACTTTCAACACCTCTAAATCAAAAGATATATTGAATTCCTTATTTGGTTTAGTGCTGGCAAAAAAGTATCTTATAATCTCTGGTTCATAGATCTCTAAACAATCTTTTAACGTAAAGACATTTCCTAAAGAAGAAGACATCTTCCCCCCACAACCTTTGACACTGATAAAATCATACTTGAGATCAATAGGGTGCTTGTCTTTATAGATAGCTTCATAGATTTCATTAGCAGTAATCCTTGAACCACCAGGCTGAGCATAATGCTCTTTACCAGCAGGCTCAAAATCAACCTTTTCATAATACTGCCTCATTACCCAATCTGCTCGCCAACTATGTTTAACTATGCCTTTTTTTCTGAAATCAACTTTATCTGAAAAACCACATTCACATTCATAACTAATCGTATATTCACCGTCATAATCTAAAATTTTGGTGCTGTCAGTTTTGCATTTCTCACAGAAAACATTTAAAGGATACCAATTCTCAGGTAAAGGTTCTGTTCTATATTTATTTAATATTTCCCTAATGATTTCCTTCCTGTTAAGCACATATTTAATCTCATTAGCATATTCACAAGATCTGTATTTCTTGTTTTGATAAAGAAACTCTGGAAAAATACCTACACTAGGGAGAGCGTCTTCAACTTCCTTTTCCATATGCTCAGCGTAAGACTTATGGCAACCGAAAGTGTCAGGGGTATCAACAACAGGCTTGCCTATATACTTCTTTAAGATTTCTTGTTTTGGCATGTTCTTAGGAATCTTCCTAAGCCTATCATAGTCATCCCATGAGTAGATAAATCTAAACTTTTTCTTTTTATCTTTCAAAGCCCTACAGATTAAGTCAACAGTTATTATCTCTCTGAAGTTTCCTATATGAATAATTCCGGATGGGGTAATACCTGCTGCACAAACGTACCTTTCTTTTTTACCTCTCTCTCTAATTATCTTTTCAGCTATTAAATCTGCCCAATGAAAACTTTTATCTTTCTTTGCCATTTTTTATGTATGATTTAATATTGGAAGAGTTTCCAATAAAAGTGGCTTTTTTAAAATTTCTCCAATATTAGTTTGGTTCGGATAATACTCAAACCATTTATCATCTTTTCTTTTCCTATTTGCAAAGTTATTTTTGCACATATATAAACCTATCTTCTTTGTCAGTATCTCCGAATATCGAGGGGTTTGTTTTTTGTGATGTTTTTGGTTGTTTGATATTTTTGACGTGGTAGGGTTTGGTTCTTGGAGGTTATTGGTTTTTTGTTTGAGAAAGGAGGTTTTTGAGATAGCTTTCGCTAGGTTGTGGGGTGTTATATTGGTTGGGCGTAGTCTATGTTTAATGTT
>JAHIPG010000181.1 GCA_018894775.1 Nanobdellota archaeon | reverse complement strand
TGAATACAAGAAATTCAAAAGATTAAAAAGAGAAAATTTGCGAGACCATATGAACGATTTAGAGATTATTTTCTCCATGCTTGGAGAGCGGGTTGCAACAGAAATCACAAGAAACAAAGATGCAGAAGGATTTGAAGAATCACTGTTTGAGAAAAGCCCTGTAATAGTCAGGCGTGATGGAACGTATCTTGTTCATCTGCCGTCGTTGTTTGGGAAGGTAGAGAAGGAATAAAAAATTTAGGTTATGTTGTTTTGCTCGGGAGTGATAGTTTTAGGTAACTCCTTATATCCGAACTCAGGTTCGTATATCACTCCATTTTGGCGTTATATCCGTACTCATTTTTTTCATCCAAATCATATCCCCAATCTTTAATCGAGTGAATCGTCGAGTATTTCTATCTGATAGATTTTTGGGTCATCCCATCTTTCACATGTCCTTTGAATGGTCCATAAATAAGTGCCATCCCAGTCAATTGCCCAGACACCCACTGCTGGAGGATAAATAGAACTGACTTCCTCCCAGTTTGTATTATATCTTACAATTCCGATGCCGCCCGTAGCCCAGAATCCGTCGCCGGTCCATACAAGGGGGCCTTCCATGGTAATTCCGATAGAAATGAGGTTTGTCGTTTCTACGATATTGCCGCTTTTATCTAGTTTATACAGCTTTGAACCGTCGCGAGAGTGATAATAGAGGTATGTACCATCGGTAGTCAGGCCGTTAGTACCTCCATCTTCTTTGTCAGGAACATCAAAAAAGGATATTATTTCAATAGAATCTTCCCCATAAGAAAACTGATATATTTTAAGACCGCTGAAATCGTTCGTCCAGAAGTAATCCCCGTCATACGTGAGACCCCGCGGATTGATTATGATGTCATTGCGGTAGCGGGTTGTTTCTTCGGTATCGGGGTTGATGCGGATAAAATCAGGACATTCACCTATTTGATTGCTGAAACTGAATCTCCAAACATAGTTATTTGCATACGTGATTGCCCATCCAAATCCAAGTCCTTCGCCGATTTTTTTTATCGTGCGCCTGGTTTCATCAACATCGTCGTAAATGTATAGATATTGATCTTCAGGATCTCCTGGAATGTAGTCCAGCTCGCGATCTTTGATGTCCTCATAGTCAAATGGCGGCGGTGTGTGTGAACTGTCGACAAAACTGTTATTGTTTAGCGTCATTGTTGAGCCCTTATCTACAATGAGCGCACCCTGCGGAGTGTTGATAAACGTATTGTTATTGACCTGCATTGTTGACTCTGCCTGCGCTGAGATGGCTTCATCGAGATAGTCAAGAAAATAGTTGTTTTCAACCGTAGCGGACGTTTCTTCTGTGTGAATCGCAGCCCGTCCGTTGCTGAAAACATTGTTTCGAATGACGGCGTTAGTGTTGTATTGTTCCAGCGCAATTTCATGATATCCGTTGCTGTAGAGTGTATTGTACTCAAATGTTGGGGTTGATCGTTCAGCATATAATCCTTCGGAATTACTCCACCTGATGATAGAGTGGGATATTGTTGCCTGCGATTCCATCTGTGAGACACCGAGCACAGCATATTCAACAATGGCATATTTTATTATGCTGTCGGATGAGTTCACGATCTCGATTCCTCCCCAGTCTCCATTGATAGGTTCTTCTGCGTCTGATGTAAACCATATTTGTTTCGTTGGAGTTCCAATAGCTTTAATGGTACCCCCTGCAACACCTAAGCCAGTTCCTTTCCAAGGTTCCTTATACCCTCTGTAATGTTTAAACTTGATAACAGTGCCTGACTCTATTGTTAATGCAACTCCTTCAGGTACCGTTACCCGTTCAGTTACCAATATTTCTCCACTCCATGTTTCGTCTTGAGTTAGCGTACCACCTTTGAGTGAGAGCATAGTTATTTCTCGATCCAACTCTCGATTTAAATTATAAAGATATACTATGGCAGGGGTAGTTAAAAATATAATTACTAAAACCGCAAATATTAACCTACGTTTGTTAGACACTATTCATCACCCTAGTTCCTTCTGTATCTGTAGATATTATTTCTGGCTCAAATTTTATTACATCTCTTTTTAATGGTTTGTATATTCCAATAACATCAGGCGTCCCCCATCTTTTTCCAAGATAGCTTCCTCCCAAAGCAACTGCTTCAATATACTCACCCAAATCGGTTTTGAGACAATTAGCAAATGGCTTATAAAAGTCCTCTTCTCTAAGGGTTGGGGATATTTCCTCATTGGTTCTTTCAGTTTCTTCTTCACTAGTCAATCTATATTTAAAAAGACCTCTGGTCAGCTTGTATATCTTCTTGCTTCTTGGACCCATGTTCACCTGTACATCTTTTGACTGAATCCTATTTCCACAGCGCGAAAAAGGCTTTTCACCCGAACAATGCCCCAAGTCCTTCTGCTGCCTCTTCCTCACTGACCTTTTCCTCTTCTTTCTCTTTTTTCTTTTCCTCTTTCTTCTCCTCCGCAGGTTTCTCTGGTGCTGCTTGAGCGACAGGCGCTACAGGTTTTGATATCACTTCATCTATGTTTACATCTTCAAGTGATGAGACAAGCG
>JAHIPG010000180.1 GCA_018894775.1 Nanobdellota archaeon | reverse complement strand
GAAAGGCAGTATCAAAATTTTATTACATTTTTCGTCAGGTATGTGCTTATCCAAAACTTTAGGAGGACTCCACCTGTAAAGGTCCAAAGGAAGTCCTTTAAAGTCAGGCTTAATCAATAGTTTCAGATAAGAGCCTTCATTTATGACTTTCTTTCCCTTAACCCAATGAACTAACCCCTTGATATTATCTAAAGACCTCTCGGAATCCAGAGAAAGTAAAAGGTCATGCACTGCACCCTCTCCCGAACCTAAAATTGCATAATCAAAAAGAAAAAACTCAGAATTCAATTTTAATAATAGATTATTTATCTCTCCACCTAAGATTACTGGTTTATCATAAACTTCCTTTATGTACTTGCACAATAGAATTGCAGACAGGATATTGGTAAATGACCTTGCAAAACCTATGGAAATGAGGTAAACATCAAAACCATCAAGTGAAGTTAAACTAGCCATAGAGTCTACCAAAGACTGAATCTCTTTATCATCGTGGCCCTTTAAGAAGTTAATGACTCTTTCATAATCTTTCAACAAACTCAAATCCATTTTATTTCCAAAATGAAAATTGGAATTATTCACTTTTTGGTTCAAATCATCTTGGTCAACGTCAAATCCTTTTCCCCTAAGATGTGCTGTGATAATACCTAACGAAAGAGGAGGAAGTGAAGGAGTATTAACACCTAATGGGATCCAATTCTCTTCTAAAGAAGGAGTTTTAAATAGTTTAACTTTTTTAATACTCATAATAGAATCAATAAACTAAAGTGGTAATAAAAGTTTCTATTCAATAAGCACTCTCCTCAAAAGAAATAAGCTTTTTCTTCAACGCAGAAGTGATTTCAAAATTTTCATGAATAACATTATTCAATTCATAAGGGTCTACTTTAAGATTATAAAGTTCGAATTCATCTCTCTCCATAGATTCATTCTTCAAAAAACCCCACCAGCTAACCTCCTTCTCAATATACCTGCTCCTACGATGGATCATCTTCCAATCATCAACCCTAACAGCAACATCACTTGAAGAGGGCATATTCTCTGGATATTCCTTAAAAAAGTCTTTCAAGAAAGAATGATATTCTTGAGGAAGACTGTCAAAAGCTTGGTCAAATCGGAGTATACCTTCCTCCCATAGAGGAATACGCTCAATATAACAATCCAAAGGATCTATATCAACACCATCAATCAAAGGTAAAAGACTTATGCCTTCAAAAGAATCAGAAATCTTAAACCCTAAAAAATCAATAAGAGTGGGCAAAACATCAATACCTCTAACTTGGTTTTTAACTTTCTTAGCAGCAGGACGTCTAGGGAATTTAATGATTAGAGGAGAATGCACCTCAGTATCATAGATATCATAATGAGAAAAATAACCATGCTCCCCCAAATCTTCACCGTGAACTCCATGTATAATAACAATAGTATTATCATCCAGACCAAGAGATTGAAGCTGGTCTAGTAGTTCACCAATAAAAGTATCAACATAATATATTCCTGCATCATACTTTGAGATTATATAATCTTCATCCTTCACTGTCAAAGGCACTGGACTGCCGTAAGAATCCTTGCTGTTATAAAAAAAGCCATCATAAACATAAGACAATGTTTCATAATCAAAAAATAATTTAGATTTTAACAGGCCATCATAGCTGGAGGAGAATTTCATAGATATCTCATCAGGTACATACAAAGAGTAAGGAAAGTGAACTGTACCGATAGGGACCCATAAAAAGAATTTATCGTCTTTGATATCACCTAAAATGTCGATTGCTTTCCAGGGAATATCTCGAGAACCAACATATTCATGAGAATCAAACCCTCTCTCAAAATTTGAATGTACAATAGTACGATTCTCACCTAAATCAAAATAAGAAGCGAATTCAGGAGAGGAACCTATAGATAAAGTCCGATATCCTTGGTATTTCAAGATCTCTGGAAGTGTTTGAACACTATTGTTCAACTTTGAAAAAAATGAAATGACTCCATTATTTGAAGGTAACTGGGAGGTAAAAATTGACATTTGGCTTATAGGGGTCAAATAGCTATGCACAATAAAATTCTCAAATAAAACACTATCTTCCGCAAACCTACAAAGGTTAGGTGCAGTGTCAATTTCATACCCATAACAAGGTAAATGATCCGCTCTTGTCGTATCCAAAGAAATCATAATGATATTATAATCTTCAATTCTATCAGAAATAGAATTATCAAAAAAATAATATTTAACTAGAATCACAAAAATAACTAAGAAAACTAAAGCAACAAAACCTTTCATAACCTTGGACTTAATAAAAAAAAGACTTAATCTT
>JAHIPG010000179.1 GCA_018894775.1 Nanobdellota archaeon | reverse complement strand
TGGAAAGTAATGCAAAAATAATCAAAGTAAAGGAGAACGATTTCAAATCAATTGCATATAAACCGCTAAAACTTGCTTTGAAATCAGTAAAAATAGAGCCATTAAGAAAATGGGAAGATGCTTTACATGAGTTTGTAACCAAAGAATTAAAATAGAATTATGCTGTTGTATAATTAATGAATGAAGGTGATAAATTCATGAAACATAACTATGTGCTGGATGGTACAAAACTACCCTATCATTTGGATAGGGTAAAAGCATGGCTAGAGGGAGAAAGAATAGCACCGATTACAATAGACTGGTCGCTGACAAGGGCATGTACATATAAATGCATATACTGTTACGGGCAATTGCAGGAAAATCCTAGGGAAAAGATAACTGAAAAAGCAGCATTTGATTTTCTGGATGATGCCGCAGAAATAGGTGTAAAGGCAACGAGTATAGTTAGTGACGGAGAAAGCACCTGCTCACCAATTCTCTATGACGTTATAAAGCATGGAAAAGAACTCGGCTTAGATATGGCTCTCGGAACTAATGGGTATCTTTTAAAAGATAAAAGACTTCATGATATCCTACCATGCCTTACATACTTGAGGTTTAATATCTCTGCAGGTGAGCCTGATAGATATGCATACATTCATGGTGTTCCAAAATCCTATTTTCATAAAGTGTATAACACTATGAAAAGATGTGTGAAAATAAAAGAGGAACAAGGTCTTGATGTTACTATCGGTCTTCAAATGGTACTGATGCCTGATTTTGAAGATCAAATAATCCCACTTGCCAAATTAGGAAAGGATATTGGTGTTGATTATACCATCATAAAACATTGTACCGATAATGAGTTGGGAAGTCTTGGTATTGATTATAAAAAATATTTTGATATGGAACCAACTCTCAAAGAAGCGGAATCATATTCTACTGATAAGTACCTATTTAAAGTTAAATGGCATAAAATCCTAAGCGGTGGGATTCACAGGTACACCAGATGTTATGGTCCTCCATTCATGGTCCAGATGTCAGGCTCGGGTTTACTGGCTCCTTGCGGCTCTTTATTCCCAGTAAGACATAAGAGATTTCACATCGGAAACATAGTGAAGACCAGATTTAAGGAGATGTGGGAAAGTGATAAATATTGGGAAATTATGGATTATCTTGCATCAGATAAGTTTAACGCACGCACGGATTGTGGTCATTTGTGTCTTCAACATTATATTAATGAGTTCCTATGGGATTTGAAAAAGGGCAACATAAAATTAGAAGATTGTAAACCAAAGGAAACTCCGCCAATGCATCTTAATTTTATTTGATATGGAATGGAAAGAAATGAGTAATCAAAAATTCAAGAAGAATATGTTACAACTTGCTGTTAAATGTCTACCAAGTTACGAGACATTTAGGATTATAGAAGATGTCGACATAAATGCTGTTGAAATTTATATGGATTCAGCTCACTTAGAGAAACAGGAAATAGTGACTATATGTAGGGATTTTAATTTTGAATATGCGATACACGCCCCAAATGATGTTTTTGCTATTGAAGAAACGTTTAAATTTGCAAGATCAATAAATGCAAAATTGGTAGTTACCCATGACTTGTTCTGGGAGGATGAATGGCTGGGTATTGTGAAAATATCTAAAGATTCTGGAATTCCTCTGGCAATTGAGAATGTAGATGGAATGCTTCTATTTCAAAAAGTTATCCGGAGATACAGAGTAAAAAGATGTATTGATTTTGAACATCTTATCCTTCAAACCAATGGATTATCACCTGCTATATTTACTTTATTAAAAGGTCCGCTCTCAGATACTATACATGTTCATCTAACAGGCTATGAACGAGGAAGTAGAAAACATCATACTCATTTTTACGATGCCCCAGAACAAACAAAAACCATTCTGAGTTTTTTAGTGGATAGTGATTATAATGGGATGGTGGTTTCAGAGGCTATGGTCGAATATCAAACAAAAGAACATTTCAAAAAACTGAAAGATTTTTATGATAAATTTGAGCAAGAGGAAACAAGAGGTTAAAATTTAAAATAACCAATGAGATTTTTGTTGTAGGAGAAAAAATATTATAAGAAATTTGTGTTATATTGTTTGAATAACAGTATCGTAAAATTTCACCAATCTTTTCGCATAATTGTCTATCAGAAATTTTTCTCTTGCCTTTAAAACATTTTTCCTGATTTCATCGTAATCATATTTCTCAATCAAGATGTGAAGATTATCAATCTCTTCATCTTTTACTGAAAAACCCGCCTTATTTTCTTCTGTAATCTTTTTCATGTACTCAAGCCGATTACTAAGGATAATAGGAAGACCTGCTTCAAGGTAAGTAAATATTCTATTGCTACTTGCAATTTTCAGGTATTCCTGTCGATATTTATGTATATCCCCCGTAATATGCAACCCAAAATCGTATTTAGCTATTTCCTGCGGAGTCTTATCAAACGGCACTGCTTCCTCCATATGAAAATATTTTTCGTTTTTATCCAGTTTTTTATATTCCTTAAATACGATAGGACTTATTATGCTGTGAGGCACACAATATAGATGCAAATGAATTTTCTGTTTTGTGAACCTCTTTGCAAAGATAATATTGTGATGCGAAGATAAACCTCCACCCATGTTTACTATATGGTACTCACCATCTTCACCTGAAAGTTTTTTAACATTATGATTAGCAAAAAATTCTTTGTTACAGCAATCTACATAGTGCAAAGTTGGGCAGGTTATTTTATATCCATGGTTTCTGTAATAATCAATTTCAAGATCAGGACCCCTGTGAACAATACCATTAGCATGTTCAAAACAATACTTGTCTCTATCATGTTCTTCT
>JAHIPG010000178.1 GCA_018894775.1 Nanobdellota archaeon | reverse complement strand
TTTAACTGCTAAAGCAGTTCCAATAGGAAAACTTATATTGTTATTAGATTTTAACTTATTTGTTCTTGTTTTTAGAGTTTTCATGGTAGAAATTCTAAAACAAGAACACTTTTATTAATTAACTGTCAAACTTGGGTTATATACCTATTAGAAAAAACAGTATCACATTTATGGAAATCTCCGTCACATAGCATAGGTGTATAACATTCACCTTCATTTATGCTGGAGCATTCGTCTCCACTCTTACACTCTTCTGTTACAGCTTTATCTTTGCATCCGTCTTCAGCAGCAACACATTCGTATATCTTTGCGTTTTCACAGAGTTTTCCTTCAAAGCTGCAATCATCAATGCATGCCGGCAGTTCTTCTCCTTTTATTGTTAGACTGATAAAATCTGTTTTGCTTATAAAGAATACTGCTGCTATGAGTACAAGGATTATTGAAGATAACATTACCAACCTTTTTTTGTTGAGCTTTCTTGTAACCTTAGATTTAGTAGGCTTAATTTCTGTAACAGGTTTATCTTCTTTCTCACTATATTCATTTAGATGGTGTTGTTCTCCTCTTCTAAGGAATGATATTTTGAATTGTGGTAGTTTCATAGTTTTACCTCTTCTTTATTTAAATTTTACTGTTCTTTTTTGTTATTTTGATTTCATATCTGATTATAAACAATATGATTAATACAACAAATATTGCAATTGTGATAATATACCACTTTACATTACTTTTCTTTTCAGGAGTTTCTATAGGTATTATCTCTAATTCTTCAGTTGTTTCTTCTGTAACTTCTTCTGTTGATTCTTCTACATATTCTTCTCTTGGCGATTCTACCTCTTCTGGTTCTGTTTCAGTCTTTTCAGGTATTTCAGGTTCTGCTTTTGGCATTCCTAGACAATTAACCTCTGTTGTTTCATATAAATTATCTCCTCTTCCTATTTTGTATTTGACCCTTACATAATAGTCTCCTTTGTCTTGGAATATGTTTTCTTCAGATGTGAATGTTGATGTGCCTGATATTTTGGTATACTTATAAGATCCTGATTTTTCAGGATTCATCCATGTTCCGGCAACTTCGCTAAAAGAGGATTCTCCATCTTTAGTTTTCATATAAACTTTGAGCTCATCTTCAGGGTCTAAATCAACACTATCCAATTCTAAGAATTCAACTTCTATAGATACAGCCCCGTTTTTAGAACAGGATATTTTATTGAACATGCTTATAAATCCTGCTAGGCTGTCACATTTTCTTTGGTTACAATAGCCTTTCTGACATTCTTGACAGGCAAAATCATTACAGCAGTCTATCTGTTCATTATGTGGCCCTTTTGTACATAAACAATCGTCAGGGCAGCTTTCACAGTCTTCATCAACATCACAGAAATTGTCTCCACATTTGGCATTAACTGATGTAGCCAGAATTATTAATAGTATAATTATTATCCAGTTTTTCATATGTTTTAAAATGACTTTTAAGTTTTTAAGTTTTATCATAAAAAATTTTATTAAGAATTTTATCTTGCTGAGTCAGCTTGTCTTTCCAACTCTAGCTTTTTTGATATTGCTGAACTTTTTTGATCTAAATTATATGCCAGCATTATTTCATCAGCTAGTGTTTCTTCAATTTTTCTCTTGCTTTTGAATGCTTTTTGGTATGCTCCCTGTGTCATTATTCTCAGTGAAAAGTCTATTCTTCTTACAGGGCTCATCTCCACAGCTTGTGGGTATCTTGCTCCCCCGTATTCTATTGTGTTGATCTCTTCCCTTGGAGCTCCATTTTCTATTGCTGTAACAAATACTTGTAAGGGGTTTGCTTTTGTCTTTTGTTCTATGATCATAAATGCTTTTTCTACAATCTTATATGCGTTTGTTGCTTTACCACAGCAATGTCCTGAGCTTATCCTATGTTTCTTTGACTTATGACCTGGTACCATCAATCTTGTGATTAATCTTTCAACGATTGGTTTTTTTGTTTTTGCAAACTGTACTTTGATGTTTCTTCCTGAAGTTTTTGGGACTATTACTGGCCTTAGATTTATGTATCTTTTAAGACCTACGTCCTCAACCTTGATTCCTTCAGTTTCCCATCTGTTGAATATTTTTATCATCTTCTACCTTTCTCTATCTTTCCTCTTAGTAAAGCATTTAAACTTTGATCATTAACTTTGATTACCTGCCATCTGATTCCTGGCAAGTCGCCTTTTGCTCTTCCTTTTTTTCCGCCGATAGCTTCTATTATTACTTCGTCGTGTTCGTTGATCATCTTTATAGCGTTATTTCCTGGAGCAAAGGCTGCTACTTTTTTTCCGTTTTTGATTAGTTGTACTTTGACTATTTTTCTCATTGCTGAGTTTGGCTGTTTTGCTTCAACCTGTGATTTTTCCAGAACTATTGCTTTAGCTTGAGGAACACCTCTTAATGGGTCTGATTTTGCTTTTAGGTTAAGAGCTCTTCTTTTGAATTTGTTGCTCAGCCATCTATGTGCTTTTCTCCTCATCTTGAGCTTTTTTCCAGTCATTAATCCTCTTGATTTATTTCCCATCTTATTTTACCTTTATCTCAACGTCAAAGTAGTTTGAAACTATGTTTTGTATCTCTTTTAAATTTTTCCTTTCTGGTCCTAAAACAACTTGTTTGAACTTGATTCCTTTGCCTTCGATTATGATTGTTTTCTCATCCTCAAATCTGATGTTTTCAGCTCTTAT
The DNA here is from genome assembly GCA_018894775.1 of Nanobdellota archaeon. Lineage (GTDB taxonomy): Archaea > Nanobdellota > Nanobdellia > SCGC-AAA011-G17 > VGLX01 > JAHIPG01. Next base: position 19,128 of record JAHIPG010000178.1, on the reverse strand, counting down.
AGGTAATATGAGGTTTCCGATGAATTTTAGTGGATCATTATTATACTCAACTATCTTTACCCTTTTTTTGAAAAGGTGGTTGAGCCTTTTTACATTATCCCCTTTTTTGCCGATTGCCTTTCCGGCTTCGCCTTCATAGACTATGAATATTAAACTATCATGTCCTTGATAGCAGTTTTTCACCCTCGCTCTTGTTATCCTTTCAAAGAGGTTGATGTATCCTATAATCTCTGTTGTTATGACCTTCATTTCTAATAGCACAATACTGCAATACTGAATGGTTTTTTGCAAGTTAATCCCATTTCATCGCTTGGTTGCTTCATTATTACAATTTCTACACTGTTTAGTTTAGCGTAATGAGCGATTGTTTCTTTTGTCTCTTGGGTACAATTTGATGCTAGAAATACCTTTTTTGCGGTTCCGTTCCTTAGCATTTTTAGAGTCTTATCAGTACCAAAAGTTATTGTTTTTTCTTTCAATGCTTTTTTTAGCTCTGCTAATGACATTTTCTTAGATTTTAAGGAGAAATACTGTTTTTAAACGTTTCGTTTTGTTTTTTTAGGTTTCTTGGAGCATTCTCGTCGCGAAATTAACTTCTTCGTCAGCATAAATTATAAGTTTTTTTGCTTCTAATAGATTAATATTGCCAGAATCATTACGATTATAATTGTTTTTTCATGATATGTAATCTTAAGGCTTGACTACGAATGCACTTGAAGGTATGCCAACATAATAGTTGAATAGAAATAATCCTAATACTAAACACAGAACTATTACCATGACATAAAATGATTTTTTATCAAATTTTAAAAGTGTTTCAGGATGTTTCATTTTTTGAGCAACTCATCAACTTTTTTCTTTATTTTCTGTTCTTCTTTTTTAAATTGTTTTTATGTTTTATAAACTTTTTCCTGTTTGGTCATCCGGACATCTTAAGAATTTAGCATATAAAGGGTTTGTTCTTTGGTTTTAGTGAAAATTGTTAGTGGGGTGTTTTGCTTAATAATTGAGTTTTTTAGACTTACAATATGATATTCATCGTCGATGAACTTTTTGAATTAGGTCTTCTTGATACAAATTTTTGAGAATAAAAACTACATATTTTTTGTAAAATCTCAGTCTACCAAGGCTATACTCCTCAAAAACAGAGGATGTCCGGATGACTGTAATGGAAAAAATTATAGAGAATTGTAGGTTAACTATTTTTTACCAGGATTTTTTGTTACTAATTCAGGTATTCCTGTTCCTAGAGGTATCGGTTGGTTTAGCAATACATTCTCTACCACAGATGTTAGGTGATCTTCTTCCCCTGATTTTGCTGCGTTCATTATGTGGCCGATTGGTATTTCGAATGATGCTCTAGCTAATACGCTTTCTTTTTCTCTTGTTATTCCTGTTCTTGTTATACCTTTTACTGAACCTATTATTGTCATCAAGTCTGATATGAACATGATATGTCTTATATCTACAGCTAAACCTTGATCTTGGATAACGTGTTCTGCCTCGTTGATTATTGATTGTCTTGCAGCCTCAATTCCTAATACTGCTGCTACCTCAAATATGTTATTTGTTTTTGTTTTTATCTGGTCCACTTCTTTCATCTGTAATACATCTTTGAAGTTGGATCCTGCAGTGATTATCATTAATTCGTTGTTGTTCTTGACAGGCATAACCTGGCTTATTCCTTTTATACCTTTTACAATTACTTCTTTTAATTTTACTTTTAGTTTGTATAACTCTTTAAGATCACTTTCGTCTTTTGCTTTTACTATGATTCCTGCTTTTAGTACGCTTACTTTGCTGCCTTTCAGTGATTCTTGTAATGATTTTACTATTTGAGTTTCTGTGATACCCAAGTCTCTTATCTTTTTCTTATTAAGATCCGCTTCTATATGGTTTTTTCCTACGTTTAATGAGAATTCGTTTACAAGTTCTTTAAATGTGATTTGTTTGATTGATGCTGCTATCTTTTTTACTTTGCTAGCATCTTTATTATATTCTTTTTTTAGGTAGATTTCCATTGCAGGGGTTTTTAGTAGTTTCCTTGCATCTAAAATTTCAATTAGCCTTGGCAGACCTAATGTGACGTTCACTTCTGCCACACCTGCAAAGTGGAATGTGTTCAAGGTCATCTGCGTACCTGGTTCTCCAAAGCTTTCTGCTGTAATCATTCCGATTGCTTCTCCAGGGCTTATTTTAGCATATGCGTATTCTTCTTCCAGTTGTGATAGAGCTTCTTTTATCTTATTTTTTGGTAGGTTTTGATTTATTATCTCTTGCTCAAGCTCTTTCAAGAGTTTTCCTGGAATTTTACCTTTATAATCTTTGAACATTTTTATTCTCCTTTTATGTCTTTGACGATCTTCTTGATGTTTATTGAGCCACCTTCGCTCTTTGAAACATCTATCCCGTCTTCTCCATAGCTGAATTGTATGATCTCTTTGTTTGAGTTTCTTACAGTATTATCGTATTCTACCCTTAGATCTTGTAATGCGTTTGATAGCCTTCTATAGAGGTATCCTGATTTTGGTGTTCTTAGAGCAGTGTCCATCAGTGAGTCTCTTCCTGTCATTGCTGCGAAGAAGAACTCGTAAGGTGTTAATCCTGATTTATAGCCATCTTTGATGAATCCTCTTGCTGCTGGACTTCTATCATGTTCTTTGAATATTGATAATGTTCTGTTTACATATCCTTTATCGATCCTTTTGCCCCTTAGAGCTTGCTGCCCTACACACGCGCTCATCATCGATAGGTTAAGTATGTTTCCTCTTGCTCCACTGCTTGCCATGATTAATGTGGAGTTGTTTTCTACAACATGTTGTTTAACTATGTTACCTAATTTATTCCTTAATTTGTTTAGTTCTTGTAAGATTATAAGTTCTAGTGTTTCTTCTACTGTTTTACTTGGGTATGCTTCAATCTTGCCGTCTTTGTATTGCTGCAGATATTCTTGCACTTTCTTGTATGCTTTCTCTTTCTCATCCTGGATTTCTTTTTTTGCTTTTTCTGGCAGGTCTGAGTCTGAGATGCCTGTTGTGAATCCTCTTCTCAATAATGATACAACCCCTAATCTGAAGATTAATCCCATTAGTTCTAGTGTTTTATCAGCATCATATTTCCTGTGTAATGCTCTTAGTAGTGTTCCGTTATCTTCTCCGATTGTGTTCTTATCGATTGTTCCTGATATGAGTTTTCCTTTCTTGATGCATATGTAAGCATCTACATCGCAGTTTGTTTTCTTGCATTTCTCACATTTTTTGCATGCTTTTGAGTTTCCTAGGAAATCAAAGTCGTTTGGGATTATTGCGCTGAATATTTCTTTTCCTGTGACGTTTGCTTTGAAGTTTTTGAATTGTGATGATTCTGTGAATCCTATGGAGAATAATGTTTGTATTGCCTCTTCTTTTGGCATTTCCATCTCTTTTGTTAGTAAGTAGTTTCCTGAGATAGCATCTTCTACACATCCGATGACGTTGTATCCATTCTTTGGTGTGATGATTTGTGTTTGTACCTGCATCAGTATTTCTGCTTCTGCTCTTGCTTCTTCTGTTTGTGGTATGTGTAGGTTCATTTCATCCCCGTCAAAGTCTGCGTTATAAGGATTACAGACCGTAGGGTTAAGCCTGAATGATTTTCCTGGTAGTACTCTTATTTTATGGCACATGATGCTCATCCTGTGAAGTGATGGCTGCCTGTTGAATACTGCTACATCGCCATCTAGTATGTGTCTTTCGACTATGAATCCTGGTGCCAGTTCTTTTATTAGAAGTTCTTGAGTATCATCTGTGATTTTTTTCTTCTTACCTTCAGGTGTGATTACATAGTTTGATCCTGGATATACCTTTGGTCCTCTTTCAACGAATTTTCTGAGATATTTTAGGTTCCATTCTGTTACTCTTTCAGGTACTGTCAATTCTTCAGCAACATAGAATGGGATTCCTACCTCGTTTAGTTTTATTGCTGCATCTGGTGAGATTACTGTACGTGCAGCGTAGTTTACTCTTTTACCTAATAGATTATATCTGAATCTTCCTTCTTTGCTTTTTATCCTTTCAACTAATGTTTTTAGTGGTTGTCCGCTTCTGTGTCTTGCTGGCGGTACTTGGCTAACTGTATTATCGAAATATGTGATTATGTGGTATTGTAGCAGGTCCCAAAGGTCTTCAACAATGATTTCTGGCGCTCCTGCGTTTATGTTTTCAAATAGCCTCTGGTTGATTCTTACTATATCTCCAAGTTTGTGTGTTAGGTCGTCCTCACTTCTTTCTCCAGATTCTAGAGTGATTGATGGCCTCATCGTTACTGGTGGAATCTGCAGTATTGTTAGAACCATCCATTCTGGTCTTGCTACTTTAGGGTCAATACCCAAGACTTCTAGGTCTTTGTCGGGGATTTTTTCTAATCTTAGTCTTACTTCTATAGGTGATATCCTTTTTTCATTCTCATAGAAATTTACTGGTTTTTCCAGTTTGAAATTGTATTGTTTTGCCTGGCAGTAAGGGCATTTTTTGAGGTTTTTAAGGTCATGTATGTAGACGTTTGACAGTCTTCTATAGACTTCCATACCTCTTCTTTTCCTCACTTTTGCAAGTAGATTTGATTTTTGTTCTATGTCGTCTTCTTTCATAAGTATTCTGTTGCATTCTCTGCATGTTGATCTCAGAACATCAAGTATGGTTTTAGCATGTTTGATGTGGATTATCGGTCTTGCCAGTTCAATGTATCCAAAGTGACCCATACAGTCTTTTAGTTTTTCTCCGCATGTTTTACATCTTAATCCTGGGTCAATAACTCCTAGTCTTACATCCATAAGGCCTCCGTCAACAGGATAGCCTTCTTTATCGTAAAGTTCTGGAGTGATTATTTTAGCTTGAGCTATTTTTTTGATTTCTCTTGGACTGAGTAATCCAAAGGTTATTTTTGCGACTTTTTTTGAAACGTGCATTTTTTTCCTCAGTATTTATTTTTTAGGTGTAATCTTGGGTTTACGCCAAGTGATCTTATTTCATCTAGTAATAATTTGAAAGCATAACTTATTTCTATTGGTGATATTTCTGCATTTGCTCCACATCTTGGGCAGAATTTTCTGTTTTTGTAGCTGTCATAAATTGCGAACATTCCGCAAGTTTCACAGATATAGACTATTGTTTTGTCTGAATCAAATCTTTCTTTTAACAATAATGATGCTCCATGAGCTACAAAACAGTCTTTCTCCATCTCTCCTAACCTTAGACCTCCTCCTTTACTTCTCCCTTCGATAGGTTGTCTTGTTAGTAATTGTATTCTTCCTGATGCTCTTGCATGAAGCTTGTTTGCTACCATGTGCTTTAGCTTTTGATAATACATGTTTCCGACGAAGATTGTTGCTTCGAATTCTTCTCCGGTGATTCCGTTGTAGAACTTTTCTTTTCCGTCTTCCCTAAAGCCCATTTCCAGCAATTGTTTTCTTAATCCTTCTTCTGGCTCTGAATCGAATGCTGTGGAATCTACATGTTTCCCTCTCAAAGCTCCGACTTTTCCTGCTAGAGCTTCAATTAGGTGTGAGATTGTCATCCTTGATGGGATTGAGTGAGGTGAGAATATGATGTCTGGTACTATTCCTGATACTGAGAATGGCATGTCTGCCTGAGGTACGATTGCTCCTACAACTCCTTTTTGTCCGTGTCTGGATGCAAACTTATCTCCCACTTCTGGTATTCTTTGGTCTCTCATTCTTACTTTTACAAGTTTGTTTCCTTCTTCGTTTTCTGTTACAATGACCATGTCTACTATACCTTCTTCTCCATGCCTGACTGTTACTGAACTTTCTCTTCTTACGTTTGCTGCTATGCTGAATTCTTCTAGATCACCTAGGAATCTTGGTGGTGATGTTTTGCCTATTATTACGTCGTCTTCCTTCAAACTTGCTCCTGGGTAGGCGATTCCGTCATCTTCCAGATATTTGTATTCTTTTTCTGTTCTGAATCCTTTTACTTCTTTGTCAGGCAGACCGATTTCATCAGTAAGCCCTCCTGAGTATCTTAGTTCTCCTACGGAGTATGGCCTATAGTATGTGCTTCTTGCAAGTCCACGATCTATAGAACCTTTGTTAAGTATGATTCCGTCCTGCATATTTTGTCCTTGATATGACATAAGTGCAATTACAAGGTTCTGTCCTGAAGGATGTTTTTCAAGGCCTAGTATATCATACATGTATGTTCTTACTAGAGGTCTATGCGGGTTTTGGAGTATAGATACGTCTGTATCCATTCTTGTTAAGAAGTTAGCAACGTAAAGTCCTAGTGCTTGCTTCTGTCCTTTTGATCCTCTGTTAAGCCTTGATGATTGTCCATAGTTAGAATAAGGTACAAGTGATGTTGTGATACCCAATATTATATTAGGGTCTATTTCTAGATGTGTGTGTTCTGGGGTTATGTCTTCATCGTATAGTGCTATGAATGTGTCCTCTTCTTCTGCTGCATCTACGTATTCTATTATTCCTTCCTCAATTAGGTTATCCCAGGTTGTTTCATTTTTTTCTAGTCTTTTAAGGTGTTCTTGTGTGAGTTTAGAAGCGCCATTTTCGACGATGATTAGAGGTCTTCTTGCACGGCCTGAAGTACAGTCTAGTATAATCTCTTCTCTCTGTTTATCGTAATGCATGTTGAGAGTTCCGGTTATTTTTCTGTTTCTTCTTTCTTCTTTGAGTTTAGCAATATACTCTTGTGCATTTTCCACAGTTCCTATGAATTTTTCGTTTAGGAATACGTCTATCATTTTATTAAGTTAAGGCCGGCAGCTTCAAGTGCTTTTTTGACCTTATCCTCCTGAGCGTCTTCTTGTGAAATATTACATAGTAAAGCAAGATTTTTCCTCAAACCGATTGATGTTCCTTCAGGTGTTTCAACTGCACAGAGCCTTCCCCAGTGTGTGGGGTGTAGTTCTCTTGCCTGGAAGTTTTCTTGTGTTGTGTTTAGCAGTGATACGACTCTCTGTAGGTGTGATATGGATGCTAAGTAGTTTATTCGGTCTATGTTTTGTGATATACCTCTTCTGCCTCCTACCCATGATCCTGTTGCCATCGCGCTAAGGACTCTGGATGTTAGCAGATTATCTCTTATTATGATTTTTACTGATGAGAATTTTCCTCTTTTTACAAGTCTTTGGAAGTTATATAGGATATCGTTTACCAAGACTCTTAGGTTCATTCTGAAAAGGTCAGCCAGTAAGTCTCCGCTTAGTTGGAGCTGTTTGTTCATATAGTGGTCTTTATCGTTTGGTGGGATTTCCCCTCTTGATACCATTAGGAATCTTTTGATTAGTTTACATAGGTTGTAAGCCTTTAACATTCTGTCTTTGTCTGTGATTCCTAAGTGAGGTAAGAGATATCTGTCGAGGTTGTAGCCTGCTTTTTCTAGTTTGACTTCTCTTGGTTGTGTTATTCTTAATTTTTTTGCGATGAACTCCAAAGCATCGTTCTGTGTCTTTAGATCCATAGAATCGTAAAGGTTGACGAATATTTCTTCATAGTGTTTATCTCCTGCTATGAATTGTGTTATGTCCTGGTCTCTTACAAGTCCTAGTGCTTTGATTACAGCTATGATTGGTATTCTTTTGAATCTTGTGAAGCTTAGATACAACATGTCGTCTTTCATCTGTTCTAAAACATGTGGTATTCTGTATGATCCTCTTGATGAGAATAGTTTTGCTGTGTATTTACTTGGTCCGACAGCGTTTTTGTTGATGAATACTTTGTTTGACGCTAGATCTTCAACCATGATTAGTACTCTTTCATTTCCGTTTAGGATGAAATAACCGCCGATGTCATCTGGGTCTTCTCCGTGTTTGATCATTTCTTCTTTGCTTAGGTTGTTGAGGTGGCAGTATTTTGATTTGAGCATGATTGGTAGACGGCCGATAACTGCTGTAAATTTTTCTCTTTGTACACCGTCGATATATGCACTTACATCTAGATGGATAGGTGCTGAGTAACTTAAGTTTCTTAGTCTTGCTTCGTTTGGATATATGTCCTTTTTGCTTCCATCAGCTTCAGTAACTTCTGGTTTACCTATAGTCATCTTCTCGAACTTAATTTTGAAGTCTTGGATTTCTGGTGGTATGATTGTAGGTACTATCTCATCTATTTCTGCAACGATATCGTGTATTTTTTTGTCAGCAAAGTGGTTGAAAGAAGTTATGTTAGACTGCACAATAGAATGATTCTTGAAATATTTCTTGATCAATATTCTTTTGTTAAGCATTTACGACCACCCTGTAATATGTTGATTCGCCGCAAGTTGGACTTTTTCTTATTATTTTTAGGATATCTCCTGATTTTAGATCCATATCTTTAATTGCTGGATCATTCTTCAGTATCTTTGGCAATTGTTTTTTAGAAACATTGTATTTAAAAAGAAGTGCTTCAACTTCTTTCTCGCTGATTTTCACGTGCTTTGGCACAAATTCGTGTTTTGAGATTTCGATTTCGACCATTTTCTTAATTGACCATGAGCGGGCCGGAAGGGATTTGAACCCTCGACCACCTGATATCTTCCAATTAAAGTCTGGTAAAAGTCAGGTGCTCTACCAAACTGAGCTACCGGCCCCTACGCCCTGACCGGGATTTGAACCCGGGTCGCAGCCTCGACAGGGCTGCATGATAAACCGGACTACACTATCAGGGCAGCTATAACGTATTATATTCTACAAGATTTATTCCAAGGCTGTTGATTACGCATCTTTTTTTCCATTTTATTGCCTTGTTTGTAGAAATGTATCATGTATAAGATTTTTTAGAAATAGATGAATTTATAAAGCTTTCTATTTTGAGATATTCCTTACTCTATCTACTATCTATATAAGCACTCATTATATATAAAGGTTACTATTTTCACAACCTAGAATGCAGATAATTACTATATAATCCTTTAATAGTTTAAAAAATTTTAGTTTATTTCTCTTATTAGAATGTTTCTTAAGTTGCCATCCATTACTATATTAACAGGCTGTTATTCTTTTAAAGTTTTAGATTCTTAATGAATTCGCGGACCTTATTCTTATGTTGGTCTTGCACAACTTCTTTTGTTGTCAGAGATAATGTTGCTTTTGGTTTTTTTCCTGCAACCTCTTCCATTCTTTTGAATGCTCTCTTATCTCCTGCGCCGCCCATTGTGCAGAAGAATGCAACTTTTTTGAGCTTGCCCTTATTATTATATAAGTATGTTCTTACAGGGCTTGATATGTTCCATGACCAGACCGGCGTACCTACTATAATAAGATCATATTTTGATGGGTCTTTGTTTGTCTTTTTTATTTCACCCATCTGTTTCATCATAGCTTCTTTGCATGATCTTAAGTAGCCTACAAGACCCATTCTATCCTTAACGTCCTGTATCTGTTCAGAGTCACATTTCAGAAGTTTAGCTATTTCTTCTCCAACTTTCTTGGTTGTGTTTGTCCTAGAATAATATACTAATAGTGTTTTCATGTAGAAGATTAAGAAGAAAAGAATATATAAATATTATTTTTTTGGTGTTTTTGTTGATTTTGGCTTGCTATAACCGTCTTTGTACCAGCCACGACCTTTTAATTCGAAAGTTGATTGAGAGATTATTTTTTTTAGAAGTCCATCACAAGGTTCATTAATCTTTTCTTCCAATTGCTTTAGAGCGTTATTATGTTCTAACTTTAAGGTCTTAGGTTCTTTATGCATGTCATATATATCTTCATGAATATATCCACATTTTTGACATTCGTATTCATATATTGGCATTTTCAACCCAGTATACTTTTTTTGTGTAAAAACTAATATATAAATCTTTCTATTTGTTACCCCTCTTTAGTAGTTCTTCTTCTATGAAATGACTTTTTACGCGCTTCTGGATTTAACAATCCATCCAAATACAAAGGGAATTTAATTTTTTATAAGAATATCTATTTAAAACCTTTGGAGTATATTTTCTGGTTCTGGAAGCCATTCAATTAGGTAAGAATTCTTCTAATGCTATTGATAACATTTTAAGATGTGCTGCGATACAATCTTCAAGAGTCCAGCATGTTGGCGTTTCAGGGGTAAATGAATGGGTTGTGTATTTCTGCATATAAGTTTGTACACTTTTTTCAGCTGCATAATCAGGATTGTGAACTTTTGGTGTCCAGATTAGACCATCCTCATTTTTTTCACGATAAATTTCCTTACGTTTACAGATAGGAATATTAAGTTTTTCAAGTTTCCTTAATAATTTATGCCCCCTCCTTGATTCTTTATTTGGAGAAGATTCATATAAATAAAATTTTTTTGGATTCTCGCTAATATCACATCCCCCTACTGGTTTGTCTGTAGGGTCTTCGTGCATGTCTATAGAAAATAGGTATCTTTGAGGGTTATCTGTTAAAAACTGTATAAGAAGATTATTTTCCTGTACTGAAGTTATACTTTCCATATTCCTGTTAATGTCCACTTTGTCAAAATTTTCTCTTTTATCCTGCTCAAAACCGCTTGGGTTTAAACAGGGGAAGGCTGTAAAATTAAAATCAGGAAGGTATTTTTCTACCTCTCTCTCTAAAAATTCTAATAGTGAGTAAAGTCCTCCAGGTTCGTCTCCATGGACTCCTGCAGAAAGAAAAATATTATAAGCATTAGGATTTGGGCTTTTTGCAAATACTGTGTAAATAGGGTACTTCAACTTAAAGAGGGGGGGTTTGCAGAGTTTTTTCTCGAAGGCAACATCACCTATTTTAGCCACATTAAACTTGCTGGCTAAATCCTCAATTCTGGGTACAATTTTCTTTTGGTAGGATCTTTTTTTCATTCTTTTTTGTATAAAACAATCATTCTTCTCAAGATAAGGTCGTCTTTTGATTTTAAATAACCTCCTAGAAAATCAAACCAAACCCGTTTAAATTTATCAAGATTCATAGTTCTAACAGATCCAATACAACCATCGGCCAGATAAATATTTTTTGCATTTATATCAATTACTGGGGTGTAATGTCCATCATATTCGCAAAACCAGTCTACAATTAAAGGTATTTTTTTCTTAAGAACATATTTTCTTATGTCACTAATGCTTGAATTGTTTTGTATAAAGCCTTCTAATCCTATTTTTTTGGCAGCTTTTATCAAGTTTTTTGCACTAGTGCCTTTCTCAGGTGTGCATTTGCATAATTTAGCTAGTTCTTCTTCACTCTTTTTAATGCCATAATAAGATGCTATCATCTTTAAAGAGGCAGGGCCACAGTATCCAGGTTTTTCTTTGAAGGGTTTTATATTGATCATGTTATTATTTTATGGATTTAAAAGTATATAAATCTTTCTATTTGTAACTACTAATAAGGAGTAAATTAACTATGGATAAACTATTTAAACTATAATAATATCTCTTTTCAATGATGATAAAGGCGGTGATATTTGATTGGGGAGGGGTTCTGATAGATTTACCCACCAACGGGATTCTCTCTTACTGTTCTAACGAGCTTAAAGTAAGCAAAAAAGACCTTAATGACTCTTTAAGCAATCATTTAGATGATTTCCAGAAAGGGAAAATAAAAGAAAAAAACCTCTGGGATAAGGTCTGTAAAGAACTGAATGTACAAAAGCCTAAAAACATATCATTATGGTATGAGGCCTTTGAATCAGCATACTCCCCAAAAAAGGATATGTTCTTATTAACATCTAAGCTTAAGGATAATTATTATAAGACCGGTCTCTTGTCGAACACAGAGATGCCTGCTCTGGACTATTTCAAAAAACAAAATTATGATATGTTTGATGTTGAAGTGTTTTCATGTGAAGAAGGAATTGCAAAGCCAGAGAGAAGAATTTATGATATTATGTTAAGCAGGTTGTATGTGTCACCTCAGGAAGCTGTTTTTATTGATGACAGGCCACTATTTATTGCTGGTGCGAGAAAATTAGGGATGAATACAATACTTTTTTCTAGCCCTTACCAGGTAAAGAAGGAATTGAAAAATTTAAATATAAAATTAAAAAATTAAGAAGAAGTAATTTCTATAACCTTAACCTTAAATGTTAATTTATGTCCTGCCAAAGGATGGTTCATATCTAAAGTTACTTCGGTATCACTTACCTCTACAACTTTTGCAGGAAACTGTCTTCCATCAGGTGTGCCCATAAGGAGCATCATTCCAGCCTGTATTGGTTTGTCTGACGGGAACTTATCTTTTGAACTTTTTTCACCATCTCTGGATTAGGCTGCCCGTATGCTTTATCAGATTCTATTTTAATTTCTTTTTCTTCTCCTTTCTCCATCCCTATCATTGCTTCGTCAAGCCCTTTGATTAACTGGCCTGAGCCTACCTCAAATTCTAATGGTTTACCATGTTTTTCAGAACTATCAAAAACTGTTCCATCTTCTAATTTTCCTTCATATTCAACCTTTACTTTGTCGCCTTTTTTTACTGGCATGTATATCATCTCCATTAAGTTATAAACGCAAAATAAGCATGAGAACCCATTAAACGCTAAAAAAGGACTAAATAAAATGCTATTTAAAGTTTTTTATTCATCGAAAATAAATTTATAATTTAGCAAACGGGTGTGCTGCTCTTAGAAAAGGGCCTTTTATCGTCTTTCTAGCTTGTCTTATGTTGTCTTCAGCGTCTAATCTTTTCTTTCTGACCATCATAATATCCATACGTTCCCTTTCTCTGTCTACAACGTTTTCATATGAGAAATAATTTTTAATATTATCATATAATGCCAATACTTTCTCAACTTTTAATCCTTCAGGATTTTTATTAAGAAGTTCAGCAAGTTCCATGTTTTTCTTCAGGTCAAAATTAGTTATATCATGATTATTAAAATGTAAAAATTCTTTCTTCTGCAAGACAGGCAATTCTTTTTTATCCATCTGCAATTTATCTGCCGATTTTACAAATGTTTTGAAACCGATTTTTTCTTTGTTGATCATTTTAATACCTCATCTATTAACAAAGAAAACTCTTATTTAAAGTTTTTCTAAAATTTTCCCCTGAAACCTACACTTCATCACCATCAAATATTTAAAGAAAAAAGTTCAGAATTAAAAAACATGAAAAGAGTTCAATCGCCTTCTTCAATCAACACGTATTTTCAGTGCCCTAGAAGGTATTATTTTATATATAATCTTAAGATGCGTACTTCACCATCCATACATCTTGTAAGAGGTTCTATCACCCATAAGATCCTCGAAGATTTTTTTAAGATAGATCCTAGTGCTATTGAGAACAATTATCGTGAGAATATGCAGATTATAGTTCTTGATATGCTTAAGAAGTACTGGGCAAACTCCAGTTCACAATTAGCAATGCTTAACATGAAAGATGAAGAGATTGATGCTTTCTATAATGAGACACAGATGATGCTTATCAACTGGCTGAACCAGTTTACCAATAAGATAGATGATAAGATTGCTCAAGGTTCTAATTTTGTTGAGTCTTTTAATAATTTTAAGCCAAAGACAGAAATCCAATACACTGACCAGGAGCTTATGGTCAGAGGATTTATTGATGCTATTGAAGAATGTGATGGTGAGATTAGGCTTATGGATTATAAGACTTCTAAGAATGCCCATATCAGTGATGAATACAGAACCCAGTTAGCGATTTACGCTTTACTTTATGAGAAGAGACATGGTGTAAGACCCCATAAAGTTGGAATATATTTCTTAAAAGATACAGAACATTTGTTAGATGTTGATGATGAATTGATAAAGCACGGTCAGTTTATGATTGAACAGATTCATGCTTGTACTGATGAGATAGATCATATCTCTGATTATCCTAAGAAAGAATCAGGACTTTGTAAGTGGCATAGTGGCCAGTGTGATTTCTATGACCATTGTTTCAATGGCAAAAAAATTCCAGAAAATTCTTCTTGATTTTATTTTTTCTTATATTTCTTGAGTTGTTTCTCGCAGAAGTTAATACACTCTTCATCACGTTCCATCATAGAGAGCGCCCATGCTTTGCCCATGGCAAGGTCTAAGTTATTAGGATATTTTTTCAACGCATTATCCAAGAGTATCAGCATCTTATCATATTTTTTTGTTTTTTTGAGCTTTACAATTTTATCAAACACTGATGATAGGTATCCTACTTTGCCCAGTAGTTTTGGATGTTGGTTGATATATTTCAACAGGTCTTCTTCAGAAAGTTTCTTCAGTTCTTTTTCGCTTAATGCTTTCTTTTTTGGTTTGAGAATTTTATTGAAAAGGTTTTTCATGCTTTTTCTAGGTGATTAGAATTATTTAAATCTTAGCCTAAAAATAAAAAAGAAGTAAGAGTTTACATATGCTCTAACGCTTTTTGTATCACTGGGATGGCTCTTTCAGCTTCAGCTTTAGTCATCCTGCCTAATTTTGCGAAGTTCCATTCGCCTGCTGCGTTTGCGTTCTCTCTTCCAAGTTGGAGTTTCTTATCCCCTTCGTTATAGCTATATACTCCTACATTGATTCTTGTTCTCTCAAAATCGATAGTTTCGGAAAACAGTTCTTTGTCTAAACTTTTATCGAATGCCATTTTTTGATTTTATCTAATATTAATTTTTTTTAAAATTTGTTATTTCTTCAGTATTTTCATATTAGTGTTTGATATATTTAAATCTTTCCAGACAAATATATTAATAAACTTCAAATATTCTTTGATTTGTTATGGAATACAAAGGATTGACACTTGATAAGTTTCAGGAGGACGCTATCAAATCTATTGATGCTAATCATTCTGTTGTTGTTTCAGCTCCAACTGGATCTGGTAAGACTCTGATTGCTGATTATATTATCAATCAGGATATTAAGAAAGGTTCTAAGGTTATCTATACTGCTCCGATTAAGGCTCTTTCAAATCAAAAATACAAAGAGTTTTCAGAGGATTATGGTGAGAAGAATGTTGGTCTTTTGACTGGTGATATTGTGAAGAATCCTGGTGCACCTATATTGATTATGACCACTGAGATTTATCGTAACATGGCTATTGCCAATGATCCTTTTTTGAATGATATTAGGTATGTTGTGTTTGATGAGATTCATTTTATCAATGATATTGAGCGTGGATACATCTGGGAAGAATCGATTATTTTTTCAAAACCTAATGTGAGGATGCTTTGTCTTTCTGCAACTATACCTAATGCTGATGAGTTTGCTGAGTGGATCCGCAGTATCAAGAAGCATAAGGTTGATGTCATCAAGCATGATAAACGTAGTGTTCCTTTGCATAGAAATTTCTATGATTCTGAGCTTGGCATAACTACTTTAGAAAATATAGATGATGCCCAGGATATTCCTAAGTTTGCCCGTATTCGCGGGAGGATGAGGAGGCAGTATGTGAAGGCTCCTTCTGCTGTATCCCTTGTCAAAGAAATTACTGATAAGCTTCCTTGTTTCTTCTTTACTTTTTCCAGGGCTAAGTGTGAGAAGCTTGCTGTTGAACTTATGAAGAAAAGGTTGTTTGATAGTAATTCTGAGATAGTTTCTTTTATTCGAAGGAAGCTTGCTGATGCTGCTCCTGAGATTTCTCAGTTGAAGTCTATGAAGACTTTGAGGCAGACATTGCCCTATGGTATTGCTTTCCATCATGCTGGATTAATCCCTATAATGAAAGAGTTGGTTGAGGAGCTTTTTGGTATGGGTCTGATAAAAGTTCTTTTTACTACTGAAACTTTTGCTGTTGGTATTAACATGCCTGCCAAGACTGTTTGTTTTGAGAGTATGCGGAAGTTTGATGGGATAAATTTCAGGCTTCTTAATTCTAAGGAGTATTTCCAGATTGCTGGTAGGGCTGGCCGTAGGGGTATTGATAAGGAAGGTTTTGTTTATGCTATGATTGATAGGAGGGATTTGGATTATAAGCAGCTTAAAAAGATTACCACTAAAGATGTTGATCCTATTAAGTCTCAGTTCAAGCTTTCTGTGAATACTGTTTTGAATTTGATTGATCAGCACAGTAATAAGGAGATTGATGAGATTCTTTGTAAGAATTTCTATACGTTCCAGAAGTACGGCAAGGACTATGATAAGGTTAAGGATACTATTTATTATACTTTTAATAGGATTAAGAAGAAGCTTACCAAGATGGGTTATGTTAAAGATGGTCAGTTGACTCATAAGGGGGAGTTTTCTTCCAAGATTTATGCTGATGAGATTTTAACAGGTGAAATATTTGCCACTGATTTTTATAAGCAGCTTAATGAGTTTCAGATTTTGGTGTTAGTTGCATGCTTAGCTTATGAGCCTCGTGAAAAGACTATTTTTTATCATAAGTTTCCTTCGAAATTTTTGAGTGATGTTAGTAGGATTGTTGCGAAGGATGATTTTCTGGTTAAATCAAAAAGGTTTAGGCATATGAAGCATATTTCTGGTTTGGTAGATCCTGTTTATCATGGTAAGAGTATTTTTGATATTCTTGAGAACACGAGTCTTTTAGAGGGTGACCTTTTGAGGTTTTTCAGGCAGGTTAATGATAGGTTTCGGCAGATTAAGACTGCTACGCATGATGAAAGGCTTAAGGATATGGTTACCAGCTGTCAGAATTTGATTAATGATTCTATGAAGGATATAGATATAATATAAATCTTTAAAAACCCGGATAATATGGGATTCTTTATGAGGGGTATGTTACATTCGTATTCAAGTCTGGAATGTTTTAATCAATGTCCTTTGAAGTTCAATAATATGTATCTCAAAAGGACGAAGAAAGGTTCTTATGTAGAGGGTGCACCAGCATTTCTTGGTAGAAGAGTTCATGAGTCTATGGAGAAACTTTACAAGGATATTAGGGATATGAAAAAAGATAGTCTTGAGGAGATTATTGGTTATTATTCTGATGTTTGGGATAATAAATGGGATGATAGAATAATTCTTCCAAAGAAAGAGCTTACAGCTAAAGATTACAAGGAGAAGGGAGTTAAGTTCATAACTGATTATTATAATAGGTTTGAGCCTTTTGATCAGGATAAGACTTTAGGTGTTGAGAAAAGGATAAGTTTCAAATTAGGTAAAAAAAAGCATAAGCTGGTTGGAATGATTGACCGTTTAGCTATCAAAGATGGTTACTATGAGGTCCATGATTATAAGACAAATGCTTTTATGCCTAAGGAGGAAGAACTTAAGAAAAATTGGCAGCTTGCTTTGTATTCTATGGGTATTATGCAGATGTATCCTGATGTTATGAAGACGAAGCAGATATGGCATTACATGGCTTTTGATGAAGATGTTGTTATGGAAAAAAGTAAGAAAGAGCTTAAGCAGTTAGAGAAGGATACTGTTAATTTGATTAATAAGATTGAGAATTATAAAAAGACTAATAATTTTTCTGCAACACCTAATCGGCTTTGTGATTGGTGTGGTTATAAGAAGACTTGTCCTGAATATAAGAATTGATTCTAAAACTTTTTGGTAGTTTCATTCTTGATCAAATGCTGCAGTCAAAGCAACATCAGTATCTCTTATCAACTCATATGAGTTATATTCTACTCTTCCAGTATGTTTTCTGATTCTATAATTGATGTATTTCTTATGAGAATGTTTTATCTTTTCTATGAAAATACATATAGGTGATACACCTGCTATAATGCCGAATGAAAAAGCACTAAGTAATTCTATCCCTGAAATCATTTTGTATTTTGCTGCTATGTATGTGAATCCTAAACCAAGAGCTAAAGATACTGTTGGAAGCATAGTCCAAATAAATCCTTTAGTTGAGTTTGATTGCCAATGGGAGTCTTGTTTGATTATACTGTTTTCAAAGTCTCCGACAAAACTGTTAACATTTGTATCATATACTTTTGCGTAAACGTAAGAATTTTGTTTTTCGTATGTTTTAGTTCTTATGAGGAAATTATTTCCATTCCAAGTATTAACAGTATCCTGCCTTTTCCAGTAATCCAATTTAAGCCTAGGATATTCTAATTTAGCGTAATTATATTTAGGGATTGCATCCTCAACTAAAGAATGGAAATCCAAAGCTCCAACATCCTTATTATTAAGAGAGTACAAGATTTCATCTAAGTGGGGATCTTTGAATAATCTTTCATGTTTCACTATCTTTGCTTCTTGATAAAGCTGATTTGTTTTTTCATCCAAGTCTTTATCCGGCCTAAAACTTTTTGGTAATTTCATTTTTTGATTATGAGCAAGGAGCTATATAGTAGCTCCCTGCAGTCGTTTGTTCCAAAGCCTCCAGTTATGGAAGCTCCCAATAAAGAACTTCGTTATTTTATGAGTGTCATTGTTTGAATGCCTCTTCTAATGATTTTTTATCATCAACAATTATCTCTTCACAAAATGGTTCAAGTTTACGCATTCTTTTTCGGTAATTTTTTTTGATTGTCTTATTAACAGTTAAATATCCTAAGAATCCAATTAATGCTCCGACCATAACCCCTCCGAATGCTCCAAGAAGGATAGTATCATTTAGATTTTTTTGACTATATTCCATTAAGAACTTTGGTCCTGACATACCTGTAACTGCTGCAGTTAAGATAATAGGAATTGAAAGACAAGTGGCATCATTTTCATAGAGATAGTCTAATTTACTTTTTATGTTAAGGTATTTTTCTAATGATTTGAGATTTGATTTTATATCATAGGCTGTGCTGCTAATATCTCTGGTTTTTATTAGACTGTAAGTTCTTGATTTTCTCATACCATGTCTTCTTGTGAATATGTAATACAGCTCAGGATCTACTATGTCTTTTCTGATGAAATGCTCATATCGGATTTTTGTTGTGGATGTCCAGCTTCCTACTGTCTGGGTTAGATGTCTATAATCTGATGCTTCTATGATGTTATCTATTCTTTCATGGACATAGTTAAGCTTACGATAATCTTTATAGCGCATATCTTCTAGGATTTTTTCTAATTCTTCTTCTACATATTTATTTTTTGCTTGAGATTTGACTATAACAAAAATTTTTGCTTCTTCGTAAAGCTGTTTAGTTTTATTATCTAAGTTTTTCTCTGGCCGAAATGTATTTGGGAATTTCATGGTTGGAATGCTTTCTCCAAGGCTAGTTTATCGTCAAATTCGAAGTGGAATGTCAATGCTTCTGCATCCTCATAAGCCTTTAGCCTTTTCTTCATGTGTTTTTTTCTTTTGTAATTTATCGCGTGTTTTGTGAATAAGAAGAATGATGAAAGTCCGATGAGTACTCCT
>JAHIPG010000177.1 GCA_018894775.1 Nanobdellota archaeon | reverse complement strand
TAGTTTTATAATCCAAATCTTTCTCTGGCCTGAATGTTTTTGGGAGTTTCATTTTGGAACAATTGACTAGGATTTAGGATTATCCAGCCATTTATAAAATTTTCTATTTGTCACCACCATTTAGAAGTAAAATTTAATCTTATGTTTAATATCTTATTAATCCAAAACTTATAAATATCAGGAGCCATCCTATAAGTTAGATGGTAGATTATATTGTAAAATGTCAGATTTGCAACAAGAAGATAGCTAATAATAAGTGTAAGAAATGCGGCAGAAACGTCTGTGAGGACCATTATGACCCTTCTACAGGCGTTTGCAGTGTTTGCAAGCAAGGACAGTTTTATAAAAAAGAGTGAGTTAGCCAATAATTTATGAAAATAGAGCTGGATAAGCTTAAGGAGACGCAGAAGAAGATTGCGCAGAAGGTTTCGGTCAAAGATAGTTTTAAAATTTCTGATATTAAGACTGTTGCTGGTTTTGATATTGCTTATCATGATAAGAAGGTTATTTGTGCTGGAGTGGTTGTTGATTATAAGACTTTAGAGGTTTTAGATAAGCGTTATACTATATCTGATGAGAAATTTCCTTATATTCCTGGTTTTTTGATGTTCAGGGAAGGTCCTCCGATTGTAGAGACCTATCAGGAGCTGAAGATACAGCCGGATGTTATCTTGATTGATGGCGGAGGTATTTTACATCCTAGAAAAAGCGGGATTGCCAGTTATGTTGGTGTCAGCTTAAATAAGCCAACTATTGGTGTCATAAAGAAATTGTTGCTTGGTGAAGCCTCTGAAGGCAAGATTTATGTTGATAAGGATACTATTGATGGTAAGGTTAAGGAGCTTCGTGGTGAAAGACTTGAAACCAAGACCGGTGCAAGACCCATATTCATAAGTCCTGGCCATAAGATCAGCGTTGCCACTTCTACCAAGATTGCTAAGAACTGCCTGGTTAAGGGCAGAAAATTACCTGAACCATTAAGATTAGCCCACAGATATGCTAATAAGGCCAGGGAAGAATTAGTTCTAAAGGAAGAGGCTCAATAAATCTCTTTAAGAATCTCTTCAATAAGATTTTCTTTTTCAACTTTTCTGATTATTTTTCCTTTTTTGAAGATGATTCCGTATTTTTCTGCCCCTGCAATCCCTACATCTGCCATTTTTGCTTCTTCAACATTTACAAAACATCCAAGAACTCCGACCTTGATGGGTTTTTCAATTTTTATTAATCTTTTTTCTATTTCTTCAGCAATATTTATGACATCTATTTCAGCTCTCCCGCATGTCGGGCAGGAGATTACTGTAGCCCCTTTTCTTAGATTTAATGATTTTAAGATGTTATATGCTGTCAATACTTCTTCTGTAGGATCAGCAGTTAAAGATACTCTTATCGTATCACCTATACCTTTTATTAGCAGGTAGCCAAGGCCTATACTTGATTTTGCTATTCCTGATTTGATTGTTCCAGCTTCTGTTATACCAAGGTGTAAAGGATAATCGGATTTTTCTGAGAATAGCCTATTTGCTTCTATAGTTTGGAATATATCTGAAGATTTCAGAGAAACAACGATGTTGCGAAAGTCAAGATTTTCAAAAGTGTCCACAGTATCCAACGCTGCTTTAAACATCGCTTCAGAAGTAAAACCCAATTTTTGTGTAATATTTTTTGGAAGTGATCCTATGTTTATCCCTATTCTTATAGGCTTATCAGCATCTTTTGCTTCCTTTACAATAAGTTTTAGTTCATCTTCAGGGATGTTTCCAGGATTTATTCTTATCTTATCTACCCCTTGTTTTAAAGATTCTAGTGCAAGTTTGTAGTTATAATGAACATCTGCAATCAAAGGAATATTTATCTGTTGTTTTATCTTTTTTATTTTTTTCACAGATTCAATATCAGGAACAGCGATTCTTATGAGTTCACAGCCGGTTTCTTCTAAGCTATGTATTTGTTTAATGGTAGCATCTATGTCTTTAGTTTTGGTACTACACATAGATTGGACTCTTATAGGATTATTGCCACCTAATTTAACATTCCCTACCTTAATTTCTTTTGTTTTTCTTCTTTTAACCAGCATATAATACAAAAATGTGCTGTATCTTAAATAATTTACTGAAAGAAATGCTTTGCACAAAAATTAAGTTCAATGCTTACTTACAACATAGAACTCATTTTTAAAACTAATAACTTACTTTTAGAGTAACATAATCTTGATTAATTTTATTTATATTTATATCTATATCCTCTATTGTATCACTATTATAAGCATGTGATAACCTCCTTGTTACATCGCCTACTATGAGTTCAACAGAATATGATTTACTACCATGGTATTTAATTTCTTCAAACATATGTTTAGCGGTTCTAGTTCTGTATTTTCCCATCATTTTCCAATCATTACAAAAGGCACATCTTCCAATACATCCCCGGCTCATTGTCAATGCTAAACTTTTCTCTGTGTAATCCTCCAAATCAAATTCCTCATAAGTAGGGAAATATAATTTATCAAGAGGCTCAATCAATTGTGGCAAGGTAAACATTTTTTCTTTATTTTTGTAATAAACAACACTAGGAATATTTTCAATATTAAGACCTTTTTTTGATCTGTTAACAAGTTCAAACAGACTAAATTCTCCTTC
>JAHIPG010000176.1 GCA_018894775.1 Nanobdellota archaeon | reverse complement strand
AATTAGTGCATTAGGTTTAAACGAAAATGATGTTGTAGAAATAGAAGGAGGTAGAAAAACAGTTGCGATTGTAAAAAAAGGTTATCCTTCTGAAATTGGAGAAAAAACAATCCGAATGGATGGTATTTTAAGAACAAATGCAGATATAAGTTTAGGAGAAGTTATTTCTTTAAGAAAAGTGGATTGTAAAGAAGCTAAGTCTATAATTTTAGCACCAGGTAAAAAAGGTGCTAAATCAAGACCAATTACTAGTATAGGTTTACAAAAAGCTAATTATTTGTTAAGAGGAAAAGCTGTAATCAGAGGAGATCAAACATTGTTAAATGTTGAATCTCAGATATCTAAAGAAAAAATTGATAAATTGCCTGAAGAGATTGAAGAAGCTTTTGGAGGATTTCCTTTTAGAGGAAATTTTAGCATCAAAGGTATGTCAGTTGAATCAATTCCCCTTGTAGTGGTAGAAACAAATCCTAAAAATTGTCCAGTTATAATTTCAGAAGATACAAAAATTGTTATTAAAACTGAAGGTATAGAGGTAGAAGACCAAGCAAAAGTTGTAGATGTGACATATTCAGATATTGGAGGATTAAAGGAAGAGATAAACAAAGTCAGGGAGATGATAGAAATACCTCTAAAACACCCTGAAGTTTTTCATAGACTAGGTATTGATCCTCCAGCAGGAGTTCTATTGCATGGACCTCCAGGATCAGGTAAAACTCTTTTAGCAAGAGCTGTTGCTAACGAATCAGATGCGAACTTTATCTTATTGAATGGACCAGAGATCATGAACAAATTCTATGGAGAATCAGAGAAGAAAGTAAGGGAACTATTTGAAGAAGCAGAAAAAAATGCTCCAAGTATAATCTTCATAGACGAAATAGACTCTATCGCTTCAAAGAGAGATGAAACTCAAGGGGAAGTTGAGAAAAGGGTTGTATCTACATTGCTTACAATGATGGACGGTCTTAGTTCAAGGGGTAAAGTGGTAGTTATAGGGGCAACCAACAGACCAAATGCATTAGACCCGGCTTTGAGGAGACCTGGAAGATTTGACAGGGAAATAGAGATAGGCGTTCCTAATAAAGAAGGAAGGTTAGAGATACTTAAAGTCCACACAAGAAGTATGCCTCTCTTTAATATGCAAGATTCATTCAAGGAACTATCGAAGAATGAAAAGTTGGATGAAGACGTTGATAAACTAATAAGATATATGATGGAGAATTCGAGAAATGGCTCACTGACTTCTAACAAAGAGATAGAATCAATGATCAGTAAATATTTACTCGAGAATCCTGACAAGAATAAGGATGCAGAGAAGAAATTCAAATTAGAAGAAATAAAGAAGGTATTGCTTAAACTTTCTCAGAATTCAAAGATTGTAAGGCTACCTGAATTAGCAGATATCACACATGGATTTGTAGGAGCAGACCTAACAGCATTATGTAAAGAAGCAGCAATGAATGTTCTGAGAAAAGTGATGCCTGATTTGAAAGCCAAGAAGAAAGAATTACATAAAATATTGGAAGATATAGATGTTAAAGCAAGCGATTTCAGAAAGGCTTTGAATTATGTAAGGCCTTCAGCTATGAGGGAAGTACTTGTAGAGACTCCAAATATTGGTTGGGATGATATTGGAGGATTAGAGATATTAAAGCAAGAGCTTAAAGAAGCTGTAGAATGGCCGTTAAAACACCCTGAATCTTTCAAAAGATTGGGAATAAGACCACCAAGAGGAATATTATTACATGGTCCTCCAGGAACAGGAAAAACCCTTTTAGCAAAAGCAGTTGCTAAAGAATCTGAAGCGAACTTTATACAGATAAAGGGTCCAGCCCTATTGAATAAATGGGTTGGAGAATCTGAAAAAGGGGTAAGGAAAATCTTTGAGAAAGCAAGACAGGTAGCACCAACAATAATCTTCTTTGATGAGCTTGATGCGATTGCACCAAGAAGAGGTTCAAATGCAGGCGGAGCACATGTAACAGACAATGTTGTTAACACTATGCTTGCAGAGATGGATGGTTTAGAAGAATTGAATGAAGTGGTTATCATAGCTGCAACTAACAGGATAGACATTCTTGATCCAGCAATTCTACGGCCTGGAAGATTTGATAGGTTATTATTGACTGGAACACCAGACCTTGCAGCGAGAAAGGAGATTTTTAAAATTCATACAAAGAATATGCCTCTCGCTAAAGATGTAGATCTTGATAAACTTGCTGAGAAAACTGATGGTTATGTTGGTTCAGGCATAGAAGCTGTCTGTAGAGAGGCTGCTATGCTTACATTAAGAGAAGACCTGAATGCTAAAGAGGTTAAGAAGAAATATTTTGATGCAGCTCTTAAGAAAGTGAAACCTTCTGTAACTAAAGAGGCTATGGCTAAATTTAAGGAAGCTGGAGATAGTGTGAATTATGCAGAGGCTTCATTGGGTCTAGATAAGAAGGAACGGGATTATTTCGGTTAATCTTTTTTTCTTTTAAATTTTTGTAAGAACTATTGGTTTGTCCGCAACTTTTACAGTATGTTCTGCCTGGCTGACTAACGCTTTTGTTTTTTCTGACAGGTGAGAATAATGCATTAATATTCCTTGTTGCTCTAATATCCTCAATGCGAATCCAGCTGTTGGAAATTTTTTTACAAGCCATCTTTTTGCAAATGGTAGTGTTTTGTATTCTTCAGCAATAAATTTCAGAATTTTTCTTGAGTTCATATCCCTTACAGGTTTATGTTGCCTTAGTTCATATATTCCTGATGGTTTGCCTTCTATTATTTTTCCTTCACCTGGGGTTGCGAAGGGTTCTATTGCTAGTATCTGTCCTTCCTGTAGTTCTGTTTCATCCCCATTATCATAATTAGGTACTGTAACGCCTGAATGGATTTTGTAAAGGGCTAATCCATGTCCGGAAAGGTTTACTATTGGCACAAATCCAAATTCTTTTATCTTGTCCTGGATTGCTTTTCCTACATCTCCAAGTTTTGTTCCTGGTGTGAATATTTCTATCGCAGCCTTCAGTGCTTCTTCTGATGCTTTGACTAATTCTTTATTATCACCTAGGTCAACTGTTAGGGCTGTATCGCCGATTGCTCCGTTTACATGCGCTCCCACATCTATCTTTACAAGGTCCCCTTCTTTGAATCTTGATTCATCGCCTGGCAGTGGAGCATAATGTGCAGCTATCTGGTTTATAGAAAGGTTGACCGGAAAAGCTGGTTTGCCTCCTAATTCTACAATTTTTGCTTCAATTTTATCAGCAACCTCTAGAAGAGAAGCATCTACTTTGATTAGGTTCTTTCCAAATTCCAATGCTTCCGCAGCAATTTTTCCTGCTTTTTCCCAATCATCCATCTTAAAAGTCTCCAAGGGTTGTTTGTGATTTTTCTTTTATTAAATCTTCCTTTTTATAACCTAATACTTCAAATATTCTTCCTACTGATGTGAGTATCTGATTGTTTACATAATATTCTGGATCGTAATTTTCTGCTTCTTGTGGTATCCTTGCTTTGTCTCTTATCTTTCCTTTTCCTTCGCTTATTACATATTTTATAGTACTGCCCTGTGTTACAAACATACCTTTAGCTAACATCCTTCTAGCTACAGCAACATGAGGACCTATTTGTTGATAAGTATCCAATGGTTTTTGTAATGTTGTCTGAATCACCATATCTTCTATTTCGTATTTTTTCTTCCTTAGGTCATCAATTACATTTTGTACATAGCTTAATGCTTTCTTGGGTGAATTATCTTTGAGTATTATCTTCAGGACTTTTCTTTGGACGCTTTTTGCTAACTTGCTCCAATCTCTCCTGATTGTTTCAAACCCTTTTACTATCATATCTCCTTCTTCATTCAACAAAGCATATTTTTTCTTTGCCCCTGTTGCTTCACCCTTCTTCATTACAAATATTCCCCTTGGGAAGAATCCTTCCAGTTCTAATTCTAAATAACCTGGCAAGGTCTTGTTTATTTTTTCTAAGAACTTTTTTGCATCTTTTCTTGTTTTCTTTCCCATCAGTAAGACTATAGAATCTGTATCTCCGTAGACTACCTTGAATTCTTTCTCTGCTTTCTTGATAGTTTTTGTGATATAGTCTCTTCCATATGCTGTGATGGCCTCCGCAGCCTCTCTGCTGTACCATCTTGCTGCGAAGAATCCCATATATCCATAGCTTGAGTTTGCTACAGTTTTCAGAGCATAGCTTCTTGCATTCAGCGTTGCATTCTTTTTGTCTTTTACCAGCAGTTCTTTTACAGCATTTCTTTTTTGAATGAGTTCTTTAATCGCTTTTGTTATGAATCCATCTTTCTTTTTGAAGTAATAATTGACTTTATGACCATCTTCTACTTCTACAGGTGGAGTCTTTATCCCTTTTTTATCTGTTAATGTTATTGCTGAAATGTTATGTGTTGCGATTATGCTTGGATACAATCCTTTGAAGTCCATGATTACAAGATTTTCATATAACCCAGGTTCTGGTTTGTAGACAAATGCTCCTTTGTAGCTTCCTACCATTCTTTCATTTATTGTGTTTGGTCCTGGTCTGTTAGGGCAAATCTCATTATGTTCATGGGCTTTTCTTATCAGATACCACTCTACCATCTGTCCGTAGCTCATCCTCACTATGTCTACTGCCGGCTGTCCTATGATTTTGACCAGCTCGTTTATGTTAGGCATTATTTTTCTGGCTATCTTGTGTGTTATCTCTGCATCATTAAGGTTATACTCACAGAATTTTTCAAGCTCTGGGCTTTTTGCATCCCATGCAAGAGCTGCTTTGACAAAATCCATCTCCAGCTTTCCTTCGCCGATAAGCTCTTTTCCTACAGAATCAAGATCAAAATTTTCTGTCTTCAAGGAATAACCCATGATATGTTTTATAAAATTGAATATATCAAGATGTATTATCCCTTTTGTCTTCACCAATCCTCTTCTTGAGATAACTTTTTCTCCAGCTATCTTGAATACGACCTTATTTTTATCAGCCCGTGTTTTTATGTAAGGCATGTCAAAACTATCTGAGAAGTAGCCAACTAGATAATCTGGATTGTACTCGTTGACTATTTTTATGAATTCTTTGATCATATCCCCTTCGCTTTCTTTGAAGATTATCTCATCGCTTTCTGTATGGAACTTTTTCCATGTTATTACCTTCTTTAGTTTAGGACCATAGACTGCTATTGTCATTATAGGGTCTTTTGTTGCTATAGAATATCTTCCGATAGGAGCATATGTTTCAATGTCAAAGGCAAGTATTTTTGGTTCATCATAGCCTTCTTTGTTAGGAGTTATTTTTTTTGCTTTGATTATTCCTTTAGCTTCTTTTCCTTCTACTTTACAAAGGGTCAGTGGAGAGATACCTTTCTCTATCCAGTACCTTTTTTTTATTGGAATGTCAACCTCTTTTCTTGATTTAATCCCTTTAATCTCACTTATCAGGTCAAGAATCGTTCTTTTATCACTCGGTTGTTCTAAGGTTATCTTTATCGCTTCTATCTCTTCGTCAAAATATTTTACTTTTTTTACTTCTGCTTTTTTTACTTTACAGATATTATCATCATCTTCATATTTCAGTTTCTCTATTTTTTTCTTTATTTTTTCAGCGTCTTTTTTTACTATAACCCAGAAATAAGCATTTACCGAATCGTCAATAACAGTTATCTTTTTACCTTCTTTTGTTCTTCCAGATAGTTTTATAGTGTTAGATTTCCTGTCAAAGTCTAAATCTATAGGGAAAAATTCTATCTTCATAAAGTGTCTTAAATTTTATTTTGTTTATAAAACTTTAGAATTAAACCTTTACAGTGTTGTCTCCAAATATGCCTTTTCCTTTGAAGCCTTTGAACTTTGATTCCTTGCCTATCAGAGCATATTCTATCTCACTATCTTCTATGTGTGTGTTTTTGTCGACAATCACATGTTGCAGTTTGGAGTTTATCACTTTGCATCCATCACTTAGAGTTACATTTGGTCCGATTTCTGAGTTTTCCAGGATTACATCCTTGCCAAGGAAAACAGGATATTTGAATCCTTGTCCTTCTGGCTGTTCCATTTTTTCTAGGAGATATTCATTTGTTTCTAATGTGGTTTCTATTTTTCCTGTGTCCAGCCATTTTTCTATCTTTTTTGATTCTAATTTTGCCCCTTCCTCTATCATGAACTGGAACGCATCAGTCAAACAGAATTCTCCCAAAGGTTTTATATCTTCATCAATTAGTTTCTGTGCGTATTTGAACATATCTTTGCTGTTCTTTATGTAATACATCCCTATGTTTGCAAGGTTTGTTGGAGGATTTTCTGGTTTTTCTATTATCCTCTTCAGATATTTTCCTTCTAATTCAATTATCCCAAATCTTTTTGGGTCATCTGTCTCTGCAACAAATATTATCCCATCACCATCTGTTTCAAGATCTATATCTCCATCAAATATGGTGTCTCCAAAAATTATGAATATATCCTCTTTTATGTAAGGTTCTGCTTGTAATATCGCATGTGCTGTT
>JAHIPG010000175.1 GCA_018894775.1 Nanobdellota archaeon | reverse complement strand
TGACTTCTATATATGGAGCCTTTAATTCTCTTAATTTGTCACACACTTGTGATCTTATTGGTACAGATTTTGCACAGCCAGAAGCAAGAATACATCCTGCAATCAAAAGCGTACTGTATTTTAGGATTTTTTTCATATTTTCTCACCTGTAAAGAGAGTTTTTTAGTTGCTTTTTAAAACTTTCTACCCTATGTTCTAATAATTATAACTTTCTACAAAGCCAATCTTAACCAAAACTTTATAAAGAGACTTTTTCTTTTTCAATCCAACAATGAAATTTGACTACAAAGACCTATTGAAGAAAGGAAGAAAAGAACTGCCAGAGTCAGTAAAATCTACAGGCGAAAGGTTTGAAATCCCTAAAGTAAAAGGGCATCTGGAAGGAAACAAAACAATCATAAGCAACTTCTTCCAAATAGCAGATGCCCTACACAGAGAACACTCACACTTACTAAAATTCCTACAAAGAGAACTGGCAACACCAGCAAAAATAGAAGGTCAAAGACTTGTTTTAGGAAGAAAATTGCCAGCCTCACTGATAAATGCTAAAATACAACTTTATGCAAACACATTTGTCATATGCCTGGCATGCAAAAAACCAGATACAAATATGCTCAGAGAAGGAAAAGCACTGTTCTTAAGATGTATGGCATGCGGAGCAAAGCAGATAATCAAAGCAAAAATATGAAATCCGGAGTTCTGATAAAAATTCATGAAAGTACAGGGAATCAGATAGTTGCTGCTGCAGATAAAGAACTGATAGGCAAGAAATTCAAAGAAGGAGAGATATGCCTGGATGTATCAGAAAGATTCTACAAAGGTGAAGAAAAAACAGATGATGAAATCCTTAAAATATTCAAAGACTCAAGCAATACAAACCTTGTAGGAGAAAAAGCAGTAGCGTTAGGAATCAAAGCAGGAATAATAACAGAAGATTCAGTAATGAAATTTGAAGGTATCCCTCACGCTATAAGCATACGATAATGGCAGCTGAAAACATCTACAGAACGGACGGATATTATCAAGCTGTAATCCAAATCCGGCCAAGAGATAAAGAAATTCTAACCTATGTAAGAAATCAAATCAAGAAAAAGAAAGGTATAGAAATATCCAAAGAAGTATTCTACAAGTATGGCATAGACATATACGTTACAGATCAGAAATTCGCAAGAAATCTGGGGAAGAAATTGAAGAAAGCATTCAAGGGAGAGTTGAAGATAACTAAATCTATCCATACAAAAGACAGGCTGACAAGCAAAGAAGTTTACAGAGGAACAATTCTTTTCAGAAGGGAAGAACCCGAACAAAAAGATTAATAAAAGAAAAAGTCTAATATATTTCTATGGCAGCATCTGGATTCAGACAAGCAATACAACTCATGGAAGACTTCGGATTCTACGACGTAGTGCTACCATTCTTACTAGTGTTCACACTTATATTTGCAACACTAGAAAAGACAAAGATACTGGGAAAGGAAAGCAGAAAATACAATGCATTGATAGCATTAACCATTTCCTTGATGTTTGTAGCAGCAACAAACTTAGTGGAAGCGCTAAATGAATACCTTCCAATAGTAGGGTTGGTACTGGCAATATTCCTTGGCCTGATGTTAATACTGGGCCTGTTTGGAGTACAAGAAGGAAAAGGCGTACAAACACTCGGATGGATACTCGCAGGAGTAGTATCAATCATAGTAGGATTCTCCTATGTACCAAGAATAAAATGGTTTGAAGGTATATTTGAATCAATAGGAGACTATTCCACAGTATTGGTAACAGTAGCAATACTAGTAGCAATATTAGCATGGGTTGTAAAGGCAGAAGAGAAGAAGACTTAAAAAATATCAATAAAGATTTATCGTCTTCTGTTTTAAGCTGGTAGAATATGTTAAAGGATCAACAACAAGTCCATCATGAGCAGCTATAGTCCTAACACCAGACTTCTTCTGTATATATCTTGCTTCATAAACAGGATTGGCTTTCAACATAGACTGGCCAAAATGCTGCAACACAGCAAGCTTAGGCTTAACGCCTTCAAGAAGTTTAACAACATCATCAGAATTCATATGGCCTTTGAGAATCATATTCTTTGGTTTTAACGTGTTAACTACCATAATATCACTGCCCTTAAACTCATCAACAAGTTTTGGAAAAAAATCAGTATCAGAAGTGTAGCCAACAACAAAATCAGGAGTAAAAATCTTGTAACCTATTGTATCTATCTTGTGACCTTGTGTGGATGTCGCCCTGACTATGATACCCTTCCACTCAACCTTATCTCCCTGCTTCACATTCACATGCTTCTCAACACTATTCCTGTAATAATCCGTAAGATTACATTGATTGTCAAACTCTCCTGTGATAAAAAACCCCTTCTTCTCCTTGCCACCAAAAGTCATGATGTTAGCAAGCACATTAATATCATTACAATGATCAACATGAAAATGAGAAACTAAAACCATACTGGTCTCTTTAACATTAACATCAAACCTTTTAGCATGGACAACAGCCCCTGGACCAGGATCTACATGAATCTGTTCCCCTCCAGCCTGGATTACAAATCCACCTGTAGCTCTTTCCTGCGTGGCAATTACTTTTCTGCCACCTTCACTACCAAGAAAAACAATCTGAGATTTCTGCATCAATAATACTAAAATATCCGGCTTTTTAATATTTGTGGCGATACAGCAAAATATTTATTAACAGTCTAGCCAAACCAGAGAATATGGAAATCCATACGCTTGATGCGATCAGTTCTGTTGATGGAAGATACAGGCATTATATAGAAGAATTAGCAGATTATTTCAGCGAAGATGCATTAATATTAAATAGGTTAAAGGTAGAGGCAGAATATTTCATATTCCTCTCAGAACATCCAAAAATAAAAGTAAGAAAATTCTCAGACAAGGAAAAGGGATTTGTAAGATGGCTGTACAAACAAAATAAAGACCATTCTTTCTGGGTAAAAAATATAGAGACAGAAAAACATTGCATAAAAGAGATCAACAATGGAAAGCCAACAAACCATGATGTGAAAGCTGTTGAATACTACATGAAATACAAATTGAAAGATACTAGCCTGGAAGATTGCTTGGAATGGATTCATTTCGGACTTACTTCGGAGGACATCAATAATATGGCCTATGGCTTGATGTTGAGTGACAGTCTGGAAAACATAATGATTCCTAAAATAGAAACATTACAAGAAAAGATAGAAAAATTAGCACAAGAACATAAAAATGTTCCAATGCTCGCAAGAACACACGGGCAACCAGCCTCACCAACAACATTAGGCAAAGAATTCAAAGTATACTCATCAAGATTAGAGAGGCAGATACAACAGCTAAAAAAATATCATATAACAGTCAAGTTTAACGGAGCCACAGGAAACTATAACGCACATAAAATAGCATACCCTAAGATAAACTGGCAAGCATTCTCAAAAAAATTCATAAACAGTTTCAACAAAGACAGGCAAATAAAATTAAAACCTAATCTGATAACAACACAAATAGAACCTCATGATACATACGCAGAACTATTTGACAACATGAAAAGGATAAACGTCATACTAACAGACTTCAACCAGGATATCTGGAGATATATTAGCGATGATTGGATAACACAAAAGCCAGTCAAAGGAGATGTAGGCTCATCAACAATGCCTCACAAGGTCAATCCTATAGATTTTGAGAACAGCGAAGGCAATCTAGGGCTAGCTAATACATTATTTGAGTATTTTGGAAGGAAATTACCAATATCAAGACTGCAGAGAGATCTCTCTGATTCTACTGTTGAGAGAAATTTTGGACTGGCATTCGCACATACATTG
>JAHIPG010000174.1 GCA_018894775.1 Nanobdellota archaeon | reverse complement strand
TACATTATAAAATGTAAGGCCAAGTCTTGCCTTTGTGCCGACTACATTTTGAAGAACGCCTTCTACCGGTGCGGGCACCCTGACTGCAACATTAAAGGACGCTGCAGAACTGGAAGTGCAGCTTGAGGTACTTCTTATGGAAAAACCTGATGTGCCTGACCCGGTTGTAAATACAAAGCACCGCGTCCCCGAATAGGTATTATCAACATAACCGGTTACTGCTATCTGTTTGTATACACCTCTACCAGTATAATCAGCCTTCTCTCCTATGAGCCTGTCATACCCGGTTCCTTCTCCTGAAGTGGTCTTCCCTCCGGTTAAAACCTTTCTTACTATATCCACCCTTCTCATAGTAAGCCAGTTTAAAAAATTCCCGTCCCACTCTGCTGCTGCCTTTGCTCTTTCTCCTGTGATTAAGCTTCCTGTTTTTGGAGCGGTTGAAATAAACCTATTACTCGTATATGTATACCAATAGTCCGGATCAAAATAGCCGTAATATCTATAGTCATCACTTGTCTGAGGAGTTACACCCGGGTAAGTGCCCGGGTTGGTAAATCCTGTGCAAGGAGTGCTGCTGGCAGAGCAATCGATATCATCGCCTGTTGTTGTTGTTTCAAATCCGTCAGAATATGCAAAATTGAACATACTGCCTGAGTTATCAACAATAAGCATGATGTTTGCAGGCACGTTCTGGACAACATACGGGGGAACCTGGCAGTAGTCTGCATTGGTTGCAGCATACGAATTATCTAAAATCAGAAGAGTCAAAAATAAAAAAATTATCAAAATTATTCTTTTCATATCCACCTCACTCTACCATGTCTTCATAGATCAATATGGATGTTATCCTGTTGTTTTTAAAAAATATTCCAACCTTTTTGCCAATCTTAAGATCATTTCTTGTAAGTATTTTATCGGAGGCATTTAGGAGAGGAGCTCCGGTAATGTCGTAATAAGCGCCGCGAACCCTAATAGAATTGGGGGTAACATCTTCAATCAGACCTTCTATCATTCTAACCTTATCATCTGCGAAACTCTGGGATAAAGTAAAAATTGTCGCGAGAACACAAAAAACAAAAGCGAGTAAAATAATGAGGCTTTGTCTTTTGCCATAATTTCTATTTGATATGCCTTTATTCATGAGCTTTCCTCCTATTCAATATCCATTTACAAAATCTTACCACATTTACTGCAACTTTCATACCACAAAGAAAATCATTGTCAATCAAGGGGTTGGAGTATCAAGTCTTTAGAATTTTATGTAATCCCCTTCCAGATTGTGTAATGGATTACATAGCCCGGCATTCTCATTTTATCCCTTCGACCTCGCATAAATGAAAGTCAGTTAGTCTGGCAGAATAACGCCTTTTATAATGGTTAATACATCCTTGATGGTTCTTTCTCTTGAAGCCGCGACCTCATCGGGTAAGTGCTTATGAAGTGGAAATGTTGGTAGTCCTTTATGATGCGGCGAGTTGTCCCAGCGAATTATTAACCTCCCCTGAGCATCCTGCCAGTGATAGGAATATTTTCTCTTACCGTCAATGAATATATAATCTTTGATATACAACAAAGAGCGGTCTTTAAACTCAACGCTGGCGACAAGTGATGCGGCTGAACCATACCGTCTATATTCGAAAACATTATACTCAGTAATAATGTCTGAAAATTCTTCGACAAGTTTATAGAACACTTTTCAATTCTTCCAGCTTTTTCTCCCAGTATTCTTTTCCCTGTTGTGCAAATTCCCAGGCCATCAGGTCATCGTACTTTTCATAATCTTCCGCTTTAGATTCGTATTCTTTTTTGAACTCCTCTAAGGTTTTTCCATATTTATCATTAAACCAATTTACCTCATCAGTAAACTTAGAAATCCTGTAAAGAATTTCAGTGAATAAAGAATCTTTTATTACTTCTTTTGCATCTTTGAATGCCAGTTCGCTTATCAAGCTTTCAAGTCTGTCATCTATCTCTAACGCCTTCATTTATAACCACCTCCTGTGCGATAACCCCATTATATCACAATTTTTGAGTAGTTAACGAAAATACGAAAGAAGGAAAATTTAAATCAGGGGAAATTTTTCATAAACTTCGGCAGGTAGCAGTAATCAACCATCTGAGGAGCGGCGTAAAGCATTGCCGGCAGAAGCAAAGCTAAAATCAGAAAAACGATGCAGGATGCACGATGCATGATGCACGATACAGGATGCAGTCCCCGTGATGCACGATGCATGATGCATGATGCATGATATCCTGAATCTTGTATCCTGAATCTTGTATCTTGTAGTTGCTGATGGCTAATAGCTGAACTTTTCATTTTCACACTCCTTGCTCATAAAAAACGATACCACTTAATAATAGATTCTGCAACTTTCATGCCACAATAAAAATCATTGTCAATTAAAGGGTTGGAGTATCAAGCCATTAGAATTTTATGTAATCCCTTTCCTGATTGTGTAATTGATTACATAGTCCTTTATACCACAGGCGGATTAAACATACAATATCTGATTCTTGATGCTTTCCCGGGTATATCCGGTCAGAACTCGTGATATC
>JAHIPG010000173.1 GCA_018894775.1 Nanobdellota archaeon | reverse complement strand
TCTATACCTTTTTTACTTTAGAAACATAGTTCTCAAGAACATCAAGACCTTTTTCGTACTTATGTACCAATATACTATTGCTAGCGACTTCCATTATAGGCATCTTGAAAATAGCAAGAAATCCTTTCTCCCGAACAATATGGATATCAGGCCTTTTAGAACCACAAAGACCTCCACCATCATGCTTACAATTCCCACAATGAACTTCATTGATCTTACTCTTTTGGAAATATAATCCTGATTCTTCAGTGGCTATCTTAAGATAATCAATATCAATAATAGTATTATACCTAAACTCCATAGCCTTTCCTTTACGTGTAGCAGAACGAAATCCAGGAATCTCCCTACCAGTTTTCTCTAATTGTTCTATAAGATTATCTATTGCCATCATAACCTCTTGGCTTTTAATAACAATGAATTGGTAACCACACTTACACTACTCATAGCCATCGCACCACCAGCAATCATAGGACTCAAAAGCCAACCAGTGAAAGGATACAATACGCCGGCTGCGATAGGAATTCCTAAAGAATTATAGAACAATGCCCAGAACATATTCTGCCTAATCTTAGACATTGTTAATCTGCTAAGCTTAATAGCCTTCGGAACATCCAGCAAATCATCTCTCATCAAGACAACATCTCCGGTCTCCATAGCAACATCAGTACCAGAACCCATAGCAATACCAATATCAGCCTGCGCTAAAGCCGGAGCGTCATTGATACCATCCCCAACCATAGCGACCTTACCTTCCTTCTGCAACTTCTTAACATACTTTGCCTTGTCTTCAGGTAAGACTTCAGCAAAAACATTAGTTATGCCCACCTGCTTAGCGATAGCATTGGCTGTCCTCTCATTATCACCAGTAATCATGTAAACCTTTATATCCAAATCCTGTAACTTTTTGATAGCCTCAGTAGAAGTATCTTTGATAGTATCAGCAACAGCGACCAATCCTAAAACTTTCTTATCCTCAGCAAGAACCATAACAGTCTTACCTTCAGATTCTAATGAAAGCATTTTATCCTTTGGGAAAGTTATCTTATAATCATTCATCAGTTTCTGGTTTCCAAAGTAATATCTTTTTGCTCCAATCTTTGCAGTCACACCATGGCCAGGAATAGCGTTGAAACCTTTAACATCTTTTAATTTCATACTTTTAGCCTTCTTGACAATAGCTTCAGCCAAAGGATGTTCAGAATTCTTCTCAATACTTGCAGCAAGCTCCAGAATACTTTTCTCAGGTAATTTAGTTAGAGGGATAATTTCTGTAACTTCAGGATCTCCTTTAGTTATCGTTCCGGTCTTATCCAAAATGATATGTGTAAGCTTATGTGCAGTCTCTAATGCCTCACCACCCTTGATCAATATACCATTCTGTGCACCCTTGCCAGTACCAACCATTATAGCTGTAGGAGTTGCTAGACCAAGAGCACAAGGGCATGCAATTACTAAAATAGAAACTGCAACGATCAATGCAAATGAAAATTCAGCACCAAATGCAAAATACCAAAGTAAAAATGAAATAATCGATATAGCAATAACAACAGGAACAAAATACGAAGAAATAACATCAGCAAACCTCTGAATAGGAGCCTTAGAACCCTGAGCATCTTCAATAAGTTTAATGATTCTTGACAATGTTGTGTTCTTACCAACTTTTGTAGCTTTGAATTTAAAACTTCCAGTCTTATTTATGGTAGCACCAATAACACTATCCCCTTTCTTCTTCTCAACAGGAATGCTTTCACCAGTAACCATGCTCTCATCAACAGAAGAATGACCATCAACTATAACACCATCAACAGGTATCTTCTCTCCTGGCTTGACAAGAATGATATCATTAACCTTAACATTATCAATAGGAATTTTTATTTCTTTATTATTTCTTATGACTGTTGCGGTCTTAGGTGAAAGACCCATGAGTTTTTTAATAGCCTCAGAAGTCTTTCCTTTAGCAATAGATTCTAAGTACTTACCCAATATTACTAATGTGATCAGTACAGCTGAAGCTTCAAAATACTGATGGCCATCTGGAATAAATAAAACCGCATAAACACTGTAAAAATAAGCAGCACTAGTGCCTAAAGCAACTAACGTATCCATATCAGACGTCTTATTCTTCAAAGCACCCCAAGCACCCCTATAGAACTGTGAACCAATATAAAACTGAACAGGCGTTGCCAAAGCCCATAAGATATAATCCTGATAAGGTATAGGACTAGTCATAAAGAACATACTTAAGATAAGAGCAGGGGTAGCCAAGAGAATACCAATTATTAATTTTATCTTTAATGTACCAATTTCTTTATCTTTCAGCTTATCAACTTTATCATTAGACTTTTCAGTCATAACATCTGCAATGTAACCCATACTTGTAGGAACCTCAATAATATTCTCTTCAGTTACAAGTTTAGGATCAAATTCTATAACCCCTTTTTCGGTAGCAAAATTGACATTAGCAGATTTTATACCTTTTTTCTTATTCAACGCCTTCTCTATGTTAACAGAACAGCTAGCACAATGCATACCTTTTATTGATAATGTTGTTTTCACCATGTTTATCAACCTTTTCTCATATTTAACTTTTATCTTGCTCCACAACCACAGCTTCCACCACTTGCAGCTCCACATGTAGAACTCCCGCAGCTTCCGCCACAGCTTCCACTCTTAGGAACCTGAACAGAACCCAACTCTTTCTGAAGTGATTCCTTATTTGTTAAGTCAATATACTTCTTAACAACAAATGTTCCAGGGATCATACCCATCCAACAACTCCAAGGAATAATACCTTCTTTTGTAGGAGTGAATTCAATAACCTGTTCACCTTTCTTGATATCAAAATTCAATCCTAGCTTTGGAACCTGAATAGCATTATTACAGCCAGTAATCTCTTTACCATTAATTACCCATTTTACAGGGATGTCTTTCTTTAATATAAACTTATCAGGCTTCCATCCATACCTTGTAACATCCATCCTGATTTCCTGATAACCATCAACCAAAGTATTTCCGGTTATACTATTCTCTGATCTTAGTGACGTTACGATACTATTGAAATCATAGCCTGTACCAGTCAATGCTAACCCATTATTCAGCATTATCACACCCAATACCATCACAATCGCACCAGAAGCTTTCAGGATTCTATGGGTTGCCTTCAAAGATATGAACGTTGTAATGTAGCCAAAGCTGAGCATCACAGGAAGCGTACCTAATGCAAAAACGAAGAGAAGTTTAGCCCCTTCGAGCACACTTCCTGTCCCAGCTGCCATTATGTAAATAGCCTGCAGAGGGCCGCAAGCTATCATAAGACCATTCAATAAACCTATGATTAAGGGGCTTGAGTGTTTCTGAGATTCCTCTCCGATAAACCTATTCAAAAGTTTTGGAGTTTTGAAATTGATCCTTCTTAATATTGGGAAAATATTGAGAAGTTTCAAACCAAAGAAAATCAGGAACAATCCTGCTAAGATTCCTGCCACTCCTCTTATCAGAGGTGTAAACGCGATGATAGATCCCAATAATCCAAATGCTGCACCTATTATAGTATAGGATAAAGTTTTACCTAAACCATACATAAGGTGTGATTTGTAAGATTTTTTCCCTTCATTAGCATTCTTTGCCGTATAAGACACAATAAAACCACCACACATGCTAACACAATGAAACCCAGTAATAAGTCCAACTATAAACAATAATCCATAATTAATACCCATACTTAACTGAGGAAGTTGAATGTTCTCTACAAATTGAAAAATAAAATAACCTATAACAAAAATACCCATCAGGGCAATCATCCAATTCAAAATTTTATCGATTTTCATGAATAACTATGAGAATGAAACACCTTATTAACGCTTGTATGAAACTAGTTTCATTTATGTTTCAGAATAACAACATTGGTCATGCCACGCCTTTTCCTCTCGATAAGCCCACGACCTTCTAACTTATCAAGAATTCTTGTGACCTTAACTTTTGTGAAGCCTGTTTTCTCTATCAACTCTGACTGGAAAATAGAACCTTCAGATTCTATAATCTTTTCAAAAACTTTCTTTTCAGCCTCAACCATCTTAGCCAATACTTTTTTATATTCTTCCTTGGAAATCTTTTTAGCTTCCTTAGAAATTGTTGTTTTTTCTTTTCCAAAAAATACAAGATAGATTCCTATCAAAATTATGAATGCCATTATCCCTATACTGACATTAGTCTGGAATTCTATAGTCCCCCACATAGGACATTCAGAACCATGAGAGCATGTATTATTAACGATTTTACCTAGTGCTCTATTGAAAGAATATATGATAAAGCCCACCATGATAGATACACCAATCAAAACAAGCCCTACGATACGATTTTTCATTATTTATTTGAAAGGAATATTGCTGTTTAAAAAGATTTACTTTTACGTTTACAGAAAGCTTTATATAACCAAAATGAACTTTTTAACTCATGAAAAAAACAGTAATCGGATTGATAGAGACTGTAAAGATAAACGGAAAAGAGGTCTTGGCAAGGATAGATACAGGCGCAGAATATAGTTCTATAGATGAGAGTTTAGCAGAAGAACTCGAGCTTGGACCAGTAATAAGAGAGATCAAGATAAGGTCTGCAAGTGGAAAAACACGAAGACCTATTATAAAAACAAAACTTGAAATCAAAGGAAAAATTCTAGAATCAGAATTCAATCTAGCTAACAGGAAGCATATGAAATATAAAATATTAGTCGGCCAAGACATACTCAAAGACGGATTTTTAATAGACCCAGAAAAATGAAACTAGCAATAATCAGCTTAGGTGGAAAAAGCAGCCTGAACATACTTAAGGAAGCAAAGAAATATTTTGAGGTAGCTGATCATATAAACATAAAAGAAATCACTGTCCAGGGAGAAGCAAAAGAATTAGTAATAAACCATAACGGTAAACCTATCGATAATTATGACTGTGTCTACCTCAGGGGATCATTCAGATACGCATTGTTGCAAAGAGCAATCTCGATGGCTCTAGAAGGAAAAACATACCTTCCATTAAGACCAGAATCATTTACACTGGGTCATGATAAACTATTAACACTATTAGCACTACAGAGAAATAATGTTTCTATACCTACAACCTACTTAGCAGCAACAACAGACACAGCAAAAAAGGTTCTGGAAGAAGTTAACTATCCAATTATATTAAAGATACCTGCAGGAACACAGGGAAAAGGTGTCATGTTCGCAGAAACATTCGAATCAGCAAAAACAATACTTGACACATTAGAAGTTGTAAAACAAACATACATAATACAGGAATA
Organism: Nanobdellota archaeon; assembly: GCA_018894775.1. Taxonomy (GTDB): domain Archaea; phylum Nanobdellota; class Nanobdellia; order SCGC-AAA011-G17; family VGLX01; genus JAHIPG01. The sequence continues at coordinate 1,696 of JAHIPG010000173.1, read as the reverse complement.
TATAGATACTAACACCACTGATGTGAGAGCAATAGTTGCTGGAAAAAAAGTCATAGCCTCAATGAGAAGAAAAGGTGCAGCAAGAGAGATGAGAGCCAATATACACATGGGTGGCAAAGGAAAAGCTTATGAGTTAAGCTATGATGTTGAACAGATGGCAATACAATCAGCAAAAGCTATCGACGCAGACATCTGTGCAGTTGATATATTAGAATCAAAAAATAAAGCTGCAGTCATTGAAGTTAACCTTTCACCAGGTCTTGAAGGAATAACTGAAGCAACGGATAAGAATGTTGCACGGAAGATAGCAAAATTCCTGGCAGACGAGACAAAGAAAAGACATGAAGGCAAGAAGGGTAATGAAGTAAATCAGATGATGAAGAACCTTGATATAGAAAAAGTAGAAGATCAAGAGATAATAACTAACCTTAACATAAAAGCAGGTATAATCAAACTTCCAGAGATGGTAACAAAAATTACAGGATTCACACCGGATGATGAGCTATCTATGAATATAAGCAAAGGTCATCTGGAAATAAAAAAATATGAAATAGTAAAGGAAGACAAAAAGAGGAGGTGATAAAAATCGCGATTTGTCCATATGTTAATAGAGAATGCACACCAGAATGCAAGGCTTACGATGATTCTAAAGACAGACAATGCTTGGTGTTACATTTTCCTGACAGAACAAACAGATTACTAAACTTTATAGAAAAGAAATTGGATAAGAATTAGAATAGCTTTTTGTTATAATTTTTTTGTTTAGGAAATATTTTTTCCCCTTGTCTTTCTTTCTAAATCCCACAAAACCACTTTCTATAAGACCTTTCGTACTCTTTCTATTCTTATCTCTTCTTTTCCAACCATATAAATGGCCGATAATATTTCCTGATTTTATCCCTGTATCTTGTGCCAATTCTTCTGTAGTTTTTTGGGAATCTCTCAGTGAGTTTAATATCTTCTCCTTAGTCTCAAAATGACATACACCTTTACTTTCTATGATATCTTTTAGTTTTTTATTCTTTCGATATTCATCTGAAAATCCAACATTTTCCTTAAATCTGATTAAATCTCTCTTGCTACATATCCTCAATTGCCATGCTCCATCATCAGCACTTATTTGTGATCTAATCTTCATTTCTGATAAAGTTTTTTGTATAAATCGGATTAGATGTTTGAATTTTTGTTTTATAGAAACAATACCTTGCTTAGGCACACTTCCATCATCATCAAACCATGTTCTCAACATTCTACCCTTCCACTCTATTGGCATTTGATTTATTTGAGAGGTTATTGTTTTTGTGTTCCCACCACGAGCAAACTCGCCGAAAATACACCAAAGAGCCCTCCCTACTCTATTAGGATAGCTTACTCTAATTGCATAGTCATTACCCTCTGCAATTAAAGGTTCTTCGTCGAATATTTTACCTACATTTCTAATAAAGTTGTTAATAAGAATTTCTTCAGTATTACAATAACAAATAATCCCATGACTATTTATATGCCCATCACCAAAAATATTTCCTAACACAGGAGCTAAATTATTAATCTCAGTTTTAGTAAATTGTTTTTTAACTTTTTTGTATTCTATATAAGGAATAGGTCTATTTTTCTTATTAACCCACCTTAATACAGGACGATAAGGGATATTGTAATGGTCTGAAATTTTCTTTATAGTCCACCCTCGATTGTATTT
>JAHIPG010000172.1 GCA_018894775.1 Nanobdellota archaeon | reverse complement strand
CTAAACATGTATATAAAAAACCTAAAAAGAAACCTATAAAAACTATTTGCTATGAGCCAAAAATAGAATGCGACAAGGATGTAATCGAAGATTCTAACAGCGATGGAGATCTTGAAACAATACTTCAGTTTAGAGGACTTAGCTTTCTAAGCAATACATTTACTAAAAGTAGGAAAGATTATGGAAAAGATTCATGTGTATACTCCGCTCCTGTTAGTCATAAAGGGAAAAAAGCATACCTAATCCTATCAACTATAGGAGATATTCTTGAATCTGAAGTAGTACCCCAAAAAAAGGGAGCAAATCAGCTGTTTAGCGATGAAACATATATTCCTAAACTAACGGAGAATTATGATCCATTAAGCATGGAAGTTATACAAAAAAATGGTCTTACCCTAATAAACTACAAAAGAAAATGAGAAAGCTATTATACTTCCCAATAATACATGACCAAGCCGACATGGGTTCTCTTGAAACAAAAATTTCTCAAGAAGGAGAAAGGAAGTATGGCCAGGCAGCTTGGAAGGACCATCTTAAACAAGTTCAGATATCTTGGAACAGGCTTCAAAATAAAATTAAGCAACAATTTGATGATGTACCAGCCGATAAAGTTAAGATTTACCAGGATGGCTTGCCAGAAGCAGGCGAAATAGGGTTGAAGATTATTAAAGAAGTTGCGAAGCGAGGCAGTAAGAATTACCAAATAGTCGAGGACTTGCTCAGAAAAGGAGCACAACTTGAGAAAGCGGAAAGCAAAGAGTTATTGATTCAGGAATATAACTATTTATCAAGACTAAGAGATGCAACAACACCAGTAGAACAATTAAATGCGTTGTTGGTGTATCAGGAAAAGGCACAAGAATTGTTAAATAAGAGAGATGATTATATTGCAAACAGAATTAATATAACACTAAAATATGATGAACTTGGAATTGCATTCTTTGGTTCTAAACATTCCATAATCGATAGACTAAACAAAGACATAACAGTGACTAGAATTCAAGAGTTTAAGGACAAAATCACTATTGATTTGATAAATCAAGGTTTATGAAAACTCACTAGAACAATACACAATTAAACCGTTTCCTTCTAGCATCTCCACATGAAACGTGGAAAGAAAAATATTCTTAATTTCTTTAACATAATAGATGACGTTAACCCACCATTTCATCTAATAATAACATTTAAAAAATAAGAAAATAAGATAGAAGAAGGTGATAATAAATGAAACCAAAAATTCTCGTAACAAGAAGAATACCTGAAGAAGGTATGAAACTATTAGAAGAAAAATTTGATATTGACTTAAATGATGAAGACAGAATCCTAAGCAAAGAAGAGATAATAAAAAGATTAGAAGGAAAAGAAGCATTACTCTCATTATTAACAGATAACATAGACAAAGAGATCATAGACAAATTTCCAGACCTAAAAGTCATAAGCAACTACGCTGTAGGATTCAACAATATAGACATAGAAGCAGCAACAGCAAAAGGAATACCAGTAACCAACACACCCGGTGTACTTACAGAAACAACAGCCGATCTGGCATTCATATTACTATGTTCTATAGCAAGAAGGATTGTTGAGGCAGATAAGTTTGCAAGGGCAGGAAAATACAAAGGCTGGGCACCAATGCTCTTACTAGGAAACGATGTCCATGGCAAAAAATTAGGCATAATAGGTTTAGGAAGGATAGGTCATGAGATAGCAAAGAGAGCAAAAGGATTCAACATGGAACTATTATATACAGACCATGATAGAGATGAAGAATTCGAAAAACAATACAATGCAAAAAAAATAAGCCAGGAAGAACTGCTAAAAGAATCAGACTTTGTAACATTACACGTTCCACTAACAGATGAAACAAAACATCTGATGAGCGAAAAAGAATTCGATATGATGAAAGATACTGCCTATCTAATCAACACATCAAGAGGAGAGGTAGTTGATGAGAATGCTCTGGTAGAAGCACTAAAAGCAAAAAAAATAGCAGGAGCAGCACTAGACGTATTTGAGGAAGAACCAAAAATACATCCAGGATTAATAGAACTGGACAATGTAATAATCGTTCCACACATCGGATCAGCAAGCAAAGAAACAAGAGGAAAAATGGCTGAAATGGCAGCAAAGAACATGATAAACATCTTCGAAGGAAAAGAACCATTATCTATAGCAAATAAGGAGGTTTTAGAAAAATGAAAGATTACGCAGAACGAATGTCAAAACTAGGAACAGAAACAGCATTTGAAGTACTAGCAAAAGTAAAAAAACTGGAAGCAGAAGGGAAAAATGTTGTATCATTCTGCATCGGAGAGCCAGACTTTGACACACCACAAAACATAATCGATGCAGCAAAAAAAGCACTAGATGAAGGATTCACACATTATGGACCATCAGCAGGAATGCCTGATTTCAGAAAAACATGCTCAGAGTATTTGAACAAGACAAGAAAGAATGTTGAGTATGATGCTGATGAAATAGTCGTAACACCAGGAGCAAAACCAATAATCTTCTTCGGAATATTAGCGGTTGTTAACAAAGGAGATGAGGTAATATACCCAAATCCAGGATTCCCAATTTACGAATCAATGATAAACTTTGTCGGAGCAAAACCAGTACCATCAAAGCTACTAGAAGAAAAAGGATTCGTATTCGACGTCGATGAACTAGAAAAATTAATCACAGACAAGACAAAGATGATAATACTCAACAGTCCACATAATCCATGTGGCGGTGTTGTAAGCAAGGAAGACCTGCAAAAGGTTGCAGAGCTAGCTGTAAAACATGACCTCTGGGTAATGTCAGATGAAGTATACTCAAGAATATTGTATGGAGAGGAATTCGAAAGCATAACACAGTTTCCAGGGATGAAAGAAAGAACAATACTGATCGAAGGACACTCAAAAACATATGCCATGACTGGTTGGCGTTTAGGCTATGGAGCAATGAACAAAGAACTAGCAATAAAATTATCACAGCTAATGACAAACTCTAACAGTTGCACCGCAAGCTTTACACAGATGGCAGGAAAAGAAGCGTACGAAGGACCTCAAGATGATACAGAAAAGATGGTAGAAAAGTTCAAGACAAGAAGAGACCTCATAGTTAAATTACTGAACGACATAAAAGGAGTAAAATGCGTAAATCCAGAGGGAGCGTTCTACGTATTTCCAAATGTTACAGAAGCATGCAAGAATAAAGGATTCAAAGATTCAAAAGAATTACAGAACCATCTTCTATACGAAGCAGGCGTAGCAGTATTAGCAAGAACCTGTTTTGGAAGTAAAAACGAAGGTGAAGATGAAGAATACATCAGGCTAAGCTATGCAACAAGTGAGGATAACATAAAAGAAGGCCTGAAACGAATGAAAAAAGCTCTAGAGAGCTGATTTCTCTTTTTCTTATTTTAGAAATTCTTAACCCAAGGGAAAAAACTAAGCTGGTTTTTAAGTAACTGAAAACCTTTTTATAATAGAATGTTTCAAGATAAATATGATGAAGAAGATATTATTCCCGTTAATATTTCTGGTTCTCATAAACACATGTCTAGCAGCAACAATACAGGGAACAATATATGATGAAAGCTTGAGTGTCCTGGAGAATGCAGTGGTAGAAGTTGACTCAACACCTCAACAAAGATATGTTGCAAAAGATGGAACGTACAGCTTTAATCTGCCAGAAGGATCATACACGATAACAACAAAATATAACGGACAGATAGCAGAAGAGAAGGTAACAATAACACAAGATGGAGAATATGTACTTGATTTATTCTTATTCCCAAGCTTTGAGGAAGAAGATGAACTGTTAGAAGATATAGGCATAAACCTTGAAGATGAATACTTTGAAGAGGAAAAGGAAGGTTATAATCCAATAATAGCAGGAATCACAGCAGTCGTAATGATTGTAGCAGTATTATTTTATTTCTTACACAGGTCAAGAAAATTAAAGATAAAAGTAGGGATAGAAGACATAAATGAAGATGAAACAAAAAAATATTTAGAATTTATCAAAAAACAAGGCGGAAGGACAACACAAAAAGAGATAAGAAAAAACTTCCCAATGTCAGAGGCAAAGATAAGTCTGATAATAACAGAATTAGAACATAAGGGGAAGATAAAGAAAATAAGAAAGGGAAGAAGTAATGTTATAATTCTTAATAAATAATTTTTATCAACACTATAAGGTGGTAACTAACAGAAAGGTTTAAATAGCACGCCAACAGCCCTTCTTCCATCTTTAGGGGAGTTAAGATGGCATTTTTGGGCGAAAAACTAGACAGAAATAATATTATTGGAAATAAGCTAGAAGTATCATTACCACTTTCTTCACTTTTAGGGCTAAAATTACAAGGACAGCTGCACAGAGAACTTATGGATTCTATATATGACCTGATAGAATTAGATAACCCTATGAAAGATTTACAATTTAATGAAGAAGAAAGACAATACCTAGAAACAATGCTCACAATCGATGAACTTCCAGAAATACTCGCAATAAACAACCTTGATGAGCTAACATTAAAAGATGTCAAGGAGAAAATCATACCAGAATTCAACGAAAAATTTAACGAACTAAGAAAAGAATACAGAGGCTTAGAAAAAGACACAGCAAAATCACTAATTAACAAATCACTACACTTCATACTCACAAGAGAAAAAAACGAATACACAGAAAAAATGATACAGGCAGCAGAGAACTTACCAATACCAAAAGAATCAGAATCATTATTCTACGGAAACTGGTTCCTAATCGGAGACAAAATAAAAAAAACAATCAACTCAAAGATAGAAAGCATAGAAGAGATAATTAAAGATGATGATAAAAAACTAGGAGAACTGAAACAAGAACTAAGAAAACAGGCAGATAATTACATAACAGAAATAAGAACAAGGATGGACAAAGAAGAGATAAAAAAATTAGCATTCCATTCTGAACTAGGATCAAAAGAAGAAAACTACATCCTCAGCCTAGGAAATAAATTAGCAACAGAAGGCTCAATAATAATCCCAAAAATAAAAAGCGTAACAGAACATATGGGAAAAGACCTAACCGATCTGATAAAATACCAATTCCCGGACAAAGACATATACTGCATTGAGGAAGCATCCAACAGCAAAGATGCAAGCGCAAAATACATCAAATACATATTCTTCAAGAACGGATTAGTGATGGAAGATGATGGACAGGCTATGGACAGAGCACACTTCTTTGAAGCATATCCTTTCCCTTACATATCAATCAAAAAAGGAAAACTAAATATAGGAAGATTCGGAGCAGGGTCAAAAGCAAAACTGGTAGAAGTAATGGAAAACAAGGGAGAAATATTCGTAGAATCAAATCCTGAAGGAGAGGATGCCATGATGAACAGATATTTCATGTTCAACGATGAACTACACATCGGATTCACATTATCAGATAAAAAAACACCTGGATTAAAAATCAGCATGCTAATGCCAAACCTGACCAAAGAAGGCATAGCAAACAAAAAACAACTCATAAAGAAAAAACTTAAACACTTTGACCCAAAAAAGATGGACATACTGCTAGAAAAATCAAAAGTCAACAAAGACAGCCTGCTAAGAAAAGAAAATGTACAAACAATAGATTACAAAGGAGAACCGAATAGAATATATTTCAACCCAGAAAAAAAAGGAGAAATAACATTCCTGTCAGGAGAAGTTGATATTAACCACATGAAAACACCATTTGAACTAGTGATGGAAATACCACTACAGTTTCAACCTATAGAAGGAAGAAACGACTTTGTCTACACAGAAGAACTAAGAGAATACATGGCAAATGTGTTCAGGAAAACAATACTACCAAGACTAAAAACAGGACAAAAATCATTAGAATGGTTTGTCTCCAATAATCTAAACCAGAACCCATTCCAACAATTCGAACAATTCGCAACCAAAGATGAAATGATAGACTTCTACAAACTCATATTTACAGATAAAGACCTTACAAAAGATAGCAAAATGGTGAAAATAACTGACGGAGATGCAGAAACACTGAATAGACTAGTAAATCATGATATTTTCATAAAAGGAAGAAACAGCGAGATAGACTATATGATAACTCTGGAAGAATATGCAGAAACAACTAAAACGCAAGATACAGATAAAACATTATTTGACATAAAAAAATCGATGGTAATGCACGAAACAGGATTAGACTACAAAGAAGGAAAATTCCACAAGAAAACAAGAAAAATAACACCAATATACGTAAATGATGCATGCTTTGAAGAACCCTTCTTCTACAGCAGAAAAAATAATTGCCTACTAATCAATACAGACCACAAAGCTTTTTCACTAGAAGATAAAAGCAAAAAAGATTTTTACATAAGCCAGATGCTAAAGGTGGCAGCAAATGGATAGAACACTAGAATTCAAATATCACATCTTAGAACTAATCCAATCAGACAGCAAACTATCAAAAGAATTTGGAGAACAGCTAAGCAAAAAAGAACTGGACTTTGAAGAACTGGAAAGAATACTAGGAAAAACAAAAGACATGGATCCAACCATTGCAAAAAGAAAAATAAAACACGCCATCGAAAACCAGCTACCATCAGCAAAAGAACTACTGAGAGAGGTAGCAGTACAGAACACAATTGATGCTTACTTCGACTTTGAAAACTTCCTGACCAAAAGAGGAGAAAAAGTACAATACCCTCTAAAGGTAGATATCACAGCAAAAGAAAAAGGTGATAACAGATATGATATAGAGATACAGGATTATGCTACAGGAATGATACTATACGATGCCCTCTACAAATTCTTTGCTGTTGGGGACACATCAAAACAAGATAACAAATACCATGTAGGTGGACACGGAAGAGGAGCAAAACCAAGCATCTATTACGCTAACAAACTAACAGTTGAATCATTTGGAATGAAAACCGAGGCTATAAACAAAGGAAACAGCGAGTACACAATAAAACTAGGGAATAAATCAGACATACATGAAGGGACAAAGATAACACTGGATGATATCCTTATCAAAGAGAATCCTATGCTCGCATTGAAAGAATTCGCAGGAAAAATCGGTTCACAATTTGATTTTCGTTTTAATGGAGTAAAGATAAATCAGAAAGATGAGACCAGAGATATCGGAAAACTACGGATTGAAGAGGAAAGAAAGATAACCGGAACAGATTTCGAGCTTACTGACAGATTACAAGCATGCTCCGACGATGTAGAAGGAATAGAACTAAAACAATCAGTGATGACAATATTCGAGAAGCCATCAGATTTAGAGAATACTAAAAGAACTGTAGAACTGCCGACAGGATTCTTACTTGCAAGGTCAAGAAATGAGATACCCAAACCAGCACAGGATACATTAGAGAATAAGAATCTGAAATTCTACAAGAAATTCTTCAACTATCTATCCAATAACATCTATCGTATAGGAGCTTACGAATTCAAATTCATGGACAAGTTTGCCAATAGAAGTGGAAAATTAACTGATTTTGCATCAGGAAGTTACAAGTTAGCCAAGAAAAGCCTGATAGCATTCCTGGTAGGAGTAACATTATTCATAGGAGTAGAAAATGGAGCAAAGCCATTATTTAATGAGGTGCATTATATGTTGAAGAGCAACCATTACTTCTCGGCAAACAGGTGGCTGCCAGCAGTACACAGACCTGTTGCTGACATCATGGAATTCATAAGAGATGTAATGGGTGGAAGCAGACATTTTAATAAGCTATTCAAGAACCCATTCATACAATACCAATACGTGGATAAAAGTAATGGGGTTCCGCCAGGAATATTCTTCAAACTAAACTCATATAACCATATCCTAAAAGATGGAAGCTGGACCAATGTAAATGATAACGATCTAGACTTGATATTAAATGAATCAAAAGAGGAGAAGATGGCAAGCTGGAAGGAAGAGATAGCAGTAAAACTAAACCTGGATGCATACAAAAAAGAAACAGTGCTGCCCCTACCAATAGGACATGTGATAAATCGATTAGGAAGTAATATTTCAATATATAATCCTATGTCAGAAAATCTTCCATACGATGCAGAAATGATTGTATCATATGAAAAACCAGAAGGAGCATACCCTGTATGGTACATATCAAGACCAGCAAAAGTACTGGTAGACCAGTTTGAAAATGACGATCCTGAAACAATAGCAAAATTCACACAAGTACCATTCAAGCTCGACCTACCAGCAGACCTTGAAGAAAAGATAGACAGATTAGATAAATTAGTATCTGAAGAAGAACTAACAGAATATGAAAAACTATGGCTATTATCCAGCATAGTTGAAAATTATCTTACTTATAACACATCAACAGTAAACCACATAAGATGCCTAGATATGGATAACGTTGTAATAAATCCTCTAAAAACAAAACAGGTAGACTGTGATGTAGCAAATGGTATCCTTGCAACAATAATAAGAGACAGATATAAAATACCTACAAGATTAGCACTAGGATTACAAGGAAAGCCTGGATTTGTAACAGTTGACTCAGGACACGGAGTTGCTGAAGCATACATAAAAGGGCAAGGATGGATAGAACTGGATGCGACACCACCCAAGATGAACCCTGAAATGATCAAAGAACCAAGAGGACCAAACTGGTTCACACACTTCTTAGGATGGTTAGGAAGCCTGCTTCCAGACAGAGATCCAGTAATGGATGATGGAGAGATTAAAATTGTAAATGATTATTCTAGATATGATATCAGAGATCTTCCTGGACAGAATATAATCTCAAAAGCAATGATGAAAGTAGGATACTATATAGGCCAAGGAGCAGATTTTGCTTATGATAATCTAACTTACATACTTGGAGGATTATTCCTAGGATTTGGAGCACACTGGTTGATAAGAAGAAGGAAAGATGACCTAAGAAGCATTCCGCTAGTTGATACATGGTTCAAAGACACAGGAAATACTGATGAAACCAAGATAACAATAAACGAAGGAATAGACTTCATGAAAAGAGGTATGCTATCATATGATAAAGAGGTTACAGAAGGAAGCTTGGAAGATCTAGCGAACAATTCAGACAAAGAAGATTCATACTACGTGTTAGATTACCCTTTCTATAACACAATTGTTGATATGGCAAGCTCAAACTGGAAAAGAAAAATAAAATTCAAAGTTAAAAAGGATGATGACCATGTAATCAGCCCAGAAGTGATTAAAGGAATTAGTTTCGGAAACGAGACAACAAAAGAAGTGAATAGCCAAGAAGACCTAAAAAAATATGATGAACATATCAAGACATTACAGGATATAGCATATAAGATAGGCAAAGCCAACAAGATAGGGGATGTAAAAGTGAATGCAGAATACAAATTCAAAGACAAAGAAAAAGTATTATCATTCCATAACGGATTCTTTTCATCAAAAGTATACATAAATTTAGAGAATAAATTAATGGAAAAAGATCCTAAAAGTTATTACATGGACGAAAAAATTCTGGATAATATATCATTTGGGGTTGCGTTAGCAAAAGGACAAAACATATCAGAAGTGAATGAAATGAAGAAAAATTATCTCAACAAGTATATCCTAGGAGATGAAAAATGAGCGAAGAATATGACATTGATCTTATAATTGACACAGAAGGAACAGAAGGCTTACAGAAGATATATTCAGGACTGTCAGGCGGAATTATCACAATAAGGTTGTCAAACCTAGAATGGGATTTCGCAATAAACT
>JAHIPG010000171.1 GCA_018894775.1 Nanobdellota archaeon | reverse complement strand
TTCAAGATATAACAATCCATCCTTCTTTAGTACTCTTTTTATTTCGATTAATGAACTAAATGGGTCCGAAAAATGTTCCAAAACGTGGAACAAAGTAACAGCATCAAATTGATTGTCTTTAAAATTTGCATCGTTCAATGTGCCAGTATATATATTTTGCCCTATTTTTTTCTTTGCGAACTTAGTATAATCCTCATGCAGTTCTGTTCCATACGCTTCCCAACCTTTTTTTTGCAATAAATACAGAAAACTTCCTGTTGAACATCCAATATCTAGAACTTTCTTAGGTTTAGGGAAATAGTTACCGAGAAAATTTACCCTCCAGTTTGCTTCCGGTAAAGTATCCTCAAAAGTTTCTTTTGGAGATTTATTTGATGAATATACATCTCTATATTTCTTAGAATAGTACTCTCTTAATTCTTTTTCTGATGGTTGCGGATTCATGTAAACTAAACCACATTTTTTGCATTTCACAATACTATCCTTTGTGTCATACCTCACCTTGTTTGTAACAAACTCAGTTTCATTTGCTCCACAAAGATTGCAATTTACAGATATAGGCATTCTAGACTACGTCACTTTTTGATAAGATAAAATCAATCACTTCTCGGACAGCTCCATTCCCCCCTCTTCGTGTGGAAACATAATCTACACTTCTTTTTACTTTCTCCACGGCATCATTTGGAGCAGAACTAAAACCAACTTTCTTCAGAAGTTCTAAGTCGTTTATATCATCTCCGATGTACGCTACGTCATTAAAACCTAAGTTATACTTCTTGATAAGTTTTTTTACTACCCCTACTTTATCTTGGATACCCATGTGGACTTCTTCTATCTCTAACTTCTCAGCTCTTTTAAGAACAATCTTGCTTTTCTCTTTGGTAATAATAACAGGTATTATCCCGCTTTTCCGAAGAAGTTCAATACCCATTCCATCCCTAGTATCAAACTTTTTCATCACCTCGCCTTTTTCAGAGTAATACATGCCTCCATCTGTTAACACACCATCAACATCCATGGCAAATAATTTTACCTTATTCATCATTCTCTAATATCCTCTTTTTTGATGATGTAATCACCCATAACCAGGCAATCAATACCATTCCCTAAAAAACAGCGGATTGCATCTGCGGGACTGTTAACAATTGGCTCTCCCTTAACGTTAAATGATGTGTTCACCACAATAGGAATCCCAGTTAACTTCTTAAATTCATTTATCAATCCATAGTATTTCTTATTATCCTCCTTTCTCACTGTTTGTAGTCGCCCTGAGCCATCAATATGAGTGACACCCGGGATTATCTTTTGTTTTTCATTTTTTATTTTAAATACAAACAACATATACGGAGCAGGATGGTTGTATTCAAACCATTCGTCAACATCCTCAATTAAAATAGAAGGTGCAAAAGGTCTAAACGGCTCACGAAATTTTACTCTTGCATTAAGTATCTCCTTCACATTGCCGAGTGACGGGTTTGCGAGTATGCTCCTGTTCCCAAGCGCTCTCGGCCCTATCTCCATCCTGCCTTGAAACCAACCAATAATTTTATTATCTGCCAGCATTCTTGCTGTTTCACTACACACATCTTCGGATTTATAATGCTTCAGGTTGAACCTTTTAATGGCTTTGACTATTTCATCTTCATTATACTCCGGTCCTAGATAAGCAGATTTAAATGGATGCCTCTTTTTGTTTTTAAGAACGATGAAATTGTAATACAACGGGCCACCTATCGAGGTTCCATCATCACCTGTCGCTGGCGGTATGAATATGTCCTTAAAGATTTGCTTTTCTAAGAGTTTTCCATTAGCCACACTATTTAGGACAACACCCCCGGATAAACAAAGATACTCCTTACCTGTTTCTTTCTTTGCGTAATTGGCTAGATGAAGATATGTTTCCTCTAACATCGCCTGCAAAGCAGCTGCCACATCTTTATGCCTTTTTTCAATAGGATTATCACAATCCCTCTTAGGACCAAATGTCTTGATAAATCTATCAGAAATCCATACATCTCTCCTAAAGGGATACTCGAAATAATCTAGGTTTAACTCATATTCTCCATTTTCTTTTAATAAAACTACTTTTCTGAATTCATCTAAGTAGGTCTCTGGATTGCCATAAGCCGATAATCCCATTACCTTTCCAGCATCTTGGATGGCATCAAATCCAAGGTAGTGTGTAACGGCGTTATAGAGCATACCCAAAGAATGGGGGAAATCGATTTTTTTCAGTACTTTTATCTCATTATCTTCTACGTCTGCAATTACCGTGCTTGTTATCTCACCCAGGCCATCAATTGAAATTGCAGCACATTTCTCGTATTTCGAAAGAAAAAAACTGGAGGCAATATGTGCCATATGGTGCTCGCAAAAATAAATCTCCTTATGATATCCCAATTTCTCCCTTATCTCGTTCTCAACATCCTTGACCTCCAGTGCTCTATTCAACATGTCGTTGAAAATAGGCACTGATTTTGGGTAATGTCTGCCCAAATAGTGGATAATCCTCTCTTCGAAGAGTTTGACCGGGTCCATATAATATGTAATGACCTCAATATCATCAATATCAATGCCCGCATAATCCAGGCAAAAATTAATTGCATTAATGGGGAAATCCCTGCATTTTTTAACCCTGGTAAACCTTTCCTCCATTGCAGAGGCAATAACCTCTCCACCCCTCACCAAAGAAGCACTTGCGTCATGCCCTATGTGATTCAAACCCAACATAAACATATCCTTCTTCATTTTACTGCCCTAATGTCCTCCTTTTTAATCAATGTATCCTCTTTAATGTCTCGTGCTGCCTTTTTCCCGACAATTTTATAATAATACTTTGGTGCTAACCCCGTTCCCGGACCCTTCGTTGTGAGCATATCTTTCGTGATTACAGTTCCTTTTTTTATGTTTACCTTAGATACCAAACTTTTCGCAAGTTTTTCCCGAATTGGTATCTCAACATCCAACAGCCTTTTTTTATCAGAACCCAAAGCTTTTTCAAAATCCCTTATGTCCCGTATCATCTTCGTTAAACCATAAGGTTCCAAAGAAGCAGCATGATCCGGACCCTTCATTGTCCTATCTATCGTAAAATGAGTTTCCACAACTGCAGCACCTAGCGCAACTGAAGCTACTAGTATTGCTATGCCTGAGACATGATTTGAATACCCCCCAGGAACATTAAACCTATCGCGAAGGGTTTTCATAACCCGAAGATTGATATCCCTAATCTCACTTGGATATGTTGATGTGCATTGTAGCAATATCAATTCGTCGTTATATTTCTTAATCATATTAACCGCTTCTTCGATTTCACCCATATTAGACATACCTGTAGAAAGGATGATTGGTTTTCCTTTATTTGCTACGTGTTCTAATAATGGCAAATTTGTTAAATCAGCAGATGCAATCTTATGTGCTGGAACATTCAGTTCTTCTAAGAAATCTACGCTTTCTTCATCCCATGCAGAAGTCAAGAATATAATATCTCTTTCATCACAATATTCTTTTAATGCTCTGTAGTCGCTTTTTGACAATTCTAATGCCCGTTTGTGCTCCCCATATGTTGGACCAAAACTATTGTATCCAAGATAGGGTTTGCATAATCCCTCTCCCGTTAGGATCCTCTTCACATTTCTTTTTTGGAATTTAACGGCATCTGCTCTTGCTATTACCGCAACGTCAACCAATTCTTTTGCCAGTTTCAGTTGACCATTGTGGTTTATACCTGCTTCTGCTATGATAAAACACGGCTGGCCTTCCCCGACCAATCTCTTTCCGATTTTAATCGTTTTCATTTTAATAGTTCTCCCAAGAGCGTCATATCGCACTGCTCAGTACATTTTATTCCAGGGGTTAGATTGAACTGGTCTTCTCTCAATTTTTTGTATTTTTTACCATTCCAGATATCAACAAGGGATTCTCTTTTTGCATCTCCAAGTATTATTTCATTGTTGTAATCTTCAACACACATTGCCGCTTCCCCATTTGATTTTATGCTCATGGAAGACCAGGGAAATTGACAAAATTCAATCCAGTGAATGGATTTAGTTTGGTGTTTGGTATCATCATACCATATCTGGTCTTGACTTTTGAGGTATATGTAGACATCCAACCCGTCAAATGCTTCGGTTAATTTTTGGTACTCCTCTTCTTGGTGGGGTCTGTTGAGATTGAGCATGGTGATGATAATTGTTGTCTTATAGTCATTATCCTTCTTTAATTCAAGCAGTTTTAGGATTTTGTTATAACTCTCGGTAAAATTGGACGCCTGCCCCCTCACTTTCTTGTGAACTTCGTCAGAAGTGCTTTCAATGGAATACTTGATGTAATCAAGACCCATCTCAAACATTTTAACAGTTTTGTCAATGTCTATGTTGGCGGGATTGCAACTGAAATATGAAGGTATATCCCCTTCAGTTAACATTTCTATTCTTTGTGGCATATCTTTATCTAACAAGGGATCCCCATACCCATGCAAAACTAACACCCGGGGAATAATATGGAGAAAGAAATGGTTTTCACTCATATCATTTCTTGAAATACCATAATTTTTCTCGACAAAGCCTTGCCATTCTTCCCAATCTCTATCTGAAAAGGGCCCAATTTGTTCCACTATTCTCTTGTATGTCTCCATATCCAGAGTCTCAACTGGACGAGTCATCATGGTAGTTCGTGGACACATTTCACATCTCATGTTACAAGCATTGGTCGTCTCAATATTATAGAGAACCGGTTTTTGACTACGAAATTCCTCCAGTTTTTGCCAGGCATAATCTCTATCAATAATTTCTTTATGCATCAGCCCTTGCTTTAGGTCATATATCCTCATATAAAAATCAATATCAAACATTCTTTACTTCCTATTTAGATTTCTCATCTTTTTGCAAGTCCTGCACTTCTGTCACCGACATTCTTAAAAATTTGAGTTAAAACAGGTCCTTCCAATCTGTCTTTTAAATCGCCAGATTCAACAGCATTTTTAAACAAACCCATAACCTCATCATACACTGCTAATGTTTCTTTAATATCGCTATCTCTATGAGCTAGCGAAAGCGTGTGATAGCCAATAAATAAGATTCCCCGCTTTATGCACTCCTGTTGGAAAAACGTCTTCATCTCCATCGTAGTATATTCCCCAGTTTCTTTAAAAACCATGATGCTCTTTGGGGGATACCCCATTATATCCAGGTAAGAAGATACGCCGTTTTTCTCAATTAATTTTTTGACATCATCTATCATCATCTGACCTTTATCCCAGATATACTCAATTACATTTTTTTCTTCAATTTCTTTAATTGTTGCTATTGATGCTGCTAAAGAGAGTGCTTCTCCGCCAAAGGTAAATGAATAAAAAACCTTTTCAAGTTCTCTCATTAGCTCCTCTTTGCCAACCAATGTGGAAAGGGGCATTCCGTTAGCCATTGCTTTTCCAAAACACGCTAAATCTGGAATTACGTTAAAATACTCTTGAGCACCGCCAAGCGACCATCGAAAACCAGTGAACATTTCGTCATAGATTAATATTGCCCCCGCTTCATGTGTCAGCTTTTTTACTTCTTCTAAAAAACCCTTTTCAGGCTTAATCGCTGTTACAGGCTCCATAATTACAGCAGATATCTCTCCTTTATTTTTGTCAAGAATGCTCGCAAGTCCTTCAATATCATTATACCTAAATGTAAAAACCAAGTCCTTCATAACCTTTGGGATTCCTCGATCTCTTTCAGTTGAAGCAACATACCAATCCTGCCAGCCGTGGTAACCACAAGCGATTATCTTATCCCGACCAGTATAGCTTCTCGCAACTTTAATCGCGGCACTTGTTACATCTGAGCCGTTTTTTCCATATCTTACCATCTCGGCACAGGGTAGTATATCGACTAATTTCTCAGCCAGTTCTACCTCTAGATAGTGACATAGGGTAAATGATATCCCATCTTCCAATTGCTTCTTAATTGCATTATCTACAGATTCATTTCCATAGCCAAGGACTACTGGACCTAAACCCATGGCGTAGTCTATATACTCATTTCCATCAACATCCCATACCCTGCACCCCTTACCTCCTTTGAGATAATGAGGCGCGACATTGTTAATCCACTGAGTTGGTCCTTTACTCAAACACTGCGTTTGGCAGGGTATGAGTCTTTTTGCTATATCAAAATATTCCTTGGATTTTGTCAAATTCCTTTTCATCTAGATAACACCTCATTTCTCCGTTCTCGTTTTCGATTCATCTATCGTTTTTAGATCATCCAAATTCTTTCTATACCAGTTAACACCCGCATACTTTTCATTAATTTTTTTGATTTCAGGGCTTTCCTTTAGGAGTTGTAATATATCCCCCATTGAAAAAATTTGTCTCTCTTCATATAAATTTTTGTAAACAATCTTAATGAATTGGTAATCCTCCTCGTAGTCCAACGTCCATCTCTCCTCCATGGATACATCTTTTTTGTATTCAACATTACCTATTCTAAAGATTTCGGGATTATCCCATATATACGGGGTAACGTGCTCTCTTTCATAGGGTTTCTTAGCATTTTTCCAGGCCTCCTCTAAAATATCAAATGAAATGACCTCGGTATCCAAACCATCCGGATAGGTTGCAGGATGGCAATTGCTCACATAATCAAATTTTCCTTTATTATCAAGATAGTATTTAATGACCCTGTCCGTAACCTGGGGGTCAATTAATGGACAGTCGGATGTTATTCTCACAATTACATCCACCTTGAATTTCTTTGCTGCTTGATAGTGTCTGTCTAAAACATCATATTCGCTTCCACGAAAATATTTCAGCTTATTGACCTTACAAAAATCAACGATAGGGTCATCACTTTTTTTCTTGGTGGTGAGGATAATCACCTCATCAATAAATTCTGAAAATTTTAGTCTCTCACACAGATGCCATAATAATGGTTCACCTAGAACCTCTTTTAATATTTTCCCGGGAAGTCTGGTAGACCCCATCCTTGTTTGTATTAACGCTCCTATCATCTTTTTGGGTAATATGTTAGTTTTCTAAGCAGGTCTACCTGAAGCAAATCTCTTAAGGGCCATATAGACCCTATGGAATAACTTTTTAATCCCCCATCGTTTGTAATATTTTATTGTTTTTAACCAATACCGCCTTAAGAAGTAGAATGGAAATCTCCTGAATTGATGTTTGAATATTCTCCATTCTGCATCTTTTTTAAGTCTCCAATAGTCCTCGTCACTAAATGAAGTAAAGTTGATTGTGTTTTTCATTACAGCTTTGGTATATAGTGCAAGATACCCTGCTGAAAGAGACTCTAAATATTTTACCTCATCCTTTATCATTCCATTCTTCAGACATTCATCATATAACGGCGAACCGGGAATTGGTGTGGTTGGCGATAGGAAGGCAACTCCAGTATAGGGTAAATCATCAAAAAAGTGAACGGTTTCATCAAGTGTTTCAAGCGTTTCCCCGGGATAACCGTACATCATCTGAACGGCTGTAGTCATTCCAAGATTTAGTGTATTAATGATTGCTTCTTTTGATTGCTTTACTCTTATTTGTTTATTCATATTATCAAGTATCTTCTGGCTTCCAGACTCGACGCCATAGCCCACAGAGACACAGTTTGCTTTTTTCATACGCTTTAGAATTTCATAGTTCACGAGATTAACCCTTCCCTGGCAAGACCACTGGATGTTTAATGGTTCAATGGCATCACACAACTCAAATATCCTTTTCTTGCTGATAACTACTAGCTCATCCAGGAAATCAATGTGATTTATGCCGTATCTATCAATCAAGGTTTTAATCTCATCAATAATATTTTTTACAGACCTGCATCGATAACCCTTAAATGTTTTTGAGCAGAAACGGCAGTTATAAGGGCATCCCCTGCCGGATACGACCTGCATTTTTCGCTTGTTTCCAATACTATTCAAGGTAATGTATTTTTCGACATCGATTAAATCCCATGCCGGGAATTCCACTTCATCAAGGTTTTTTATGGGTGGTCTTGAAGGATTCTTGAATATTTCATTCCCCTCCTTAAAAAATATCCCCTCCACATTATCGAGTTTACCGATATTATCCATCATCTCTTTAATCGTCACTTCCCCCTCGCCTATAATACAAATATCCACCTTTGTGTTCTTTAAAACCACCTCTGCACTAAACGTAGGTAATGCACCTCCCAAAAAGATTGGGCCATTATTATACTTTTTAAGTGTGTCACTCAGCCATCTAACATAAGAATACTGTGTTGATAGTGCACTGATGCCTACCATATCATAATCAAGTTTCTTTATCTTTTCAATTGTCTGTTCTCTGTTATACTGATGCAACCAAATATCCAAAATCTCAACTTCGTGTCCTCCATTCTGTAAGACTTTACCAATGTATGTAAGACCCAGCGGAATACACTCTGGTGCTCTGCTACCTCCATCGAAAGTATGTGATGGTTGGATTAATAATACCCTCATTTTAATTTACGTAGTTGAGTATCCTAAATATTCTAGCATATCTATTATTCTTTGGGATATAAAAAAATAACCATTTGGGCTGATATGTAACATGACCTAATAAATTTTTATATTTCTAAATCAAAGTAGTTATCGTGAAAGAGATAATGCAGTGGTCGGGAGGGGTTGAAGCAGAAGATAAATCTGAAAAAGCCGCGCAAGAATTAAGAGAGAAAGGATTGTTAGATTGAAATGCCTCAAGTTTCCATAATAATTTTAAACTGGAATCAACCGGAGTTTACGGTAAATTGCGTTAAGAGTGTTCTTGAACAGGATTACAAGGATTTTGAAATTTTGCTGGTTGACAATGGAAGTGACGATAATTCTGTGGAGAGGTTCAGGAAGGAATTTTCAGACAATCCTAAAATCAGGCTCATTGAGAACTCCAAAAATCTGGGATATGCCGGGGGGAACAACGAGGGGGCGAGACAGGCACAGGGAGAATACGTGGTTATTCTGAATAATGACACCCTAGTTGAAAAAGACTGGTTAAATAACCTCGTTGAAGGTATTGAGGGTGGGGATGACGTTGGTTCTATCTCCTCCATAGAGATAAGGGAGGGCAAAAAAAGTGACTGGAATTTTAAACTTTTTGGATTCACCCTCACACTATTGGGTTATTTTGCGAGCTATACCTACAAAAATGAATTAAAAGAGAGGAGGTTTGTTGATATCTTCTCCATAAAAGGCGTTTCCTTCATCTATAAAAAAAAGCTGGTTGACCTGCCCTTCGATTCGGAATATTTCATCTACGCAGAAGACACATACCTTGGATGGCTGTTGAAACTGAAAGGCTATAGAAATCTATTATCAACAAAATACGCACTTCATCATTTCCATAACGTAGTCAAAAAAACATCTACCCGGAGGATGAGAAATTATTTCGTTTATCTCGGTGAAAGGAATAGGATGATGAATCTATTATTGTTCTATGAACCGAAGAATCTAATCAAGACACTTCCCTTGGCAGTTTTCGGCGCAATCCTTTTGAATCTCTCTGAACCAAATAACATCGTACCGAGAATCAGGTCATATCTATGGATTTTATCACATCCAAGAAAAATAATGCAGAAAAGAAGACACATCCAAAAACAAAGAGTTGTTTCTGATGAAAAGATTATACGGCAGATGAGCTGTAAGTTTTATGATAAGGTAAAAGTCAATAATAAGGTCCTTGGGATATTCTTAACATTCGTAAATGGGATGTTTCATTTATATTGTAAAATTGTGAAGTTAGATACAATTGAAATGTCATAAATCGAAAATGCATGAAAAGAAACTAGATTTATCAAAGAGAAAGAAGAAAATCAAAGAGTCCTTACTCATGCAGTTTATAAGATTATGGTCATATCCCATAACCCACATACTGATAAGAACACCCATCACAGCAAATCAGGTAACGTTCTTATCCTTTATATTCGTAGTTCTTGCCTCCGTTTCATTTTCTTTGAATGAATATAGATTTACCCTCTTAGGGGGAATTTTTGCCTGGATTGCCATTATCTTAGACCTTGCAGACGGAGAAATAGCACGGATTAAGAATCAATGTAGTGATTTTGGACGGTGGTTTGATGGAGCACTTGACAGAGTAAAAGATTTTTTAATATTAGCTGGAATCAGCATTGGAGTTTATCAGCAATATCCTTCGATTTACATTTTGATTCTAGGTTTATTTGCTACAGCGAGCACTGCCCTGTGGAGATATTTGTCGTTATTTAAAATCGCTATATTCAATCTGCCCTTAGAGAAAGAAAAACCCTACAAGTTGATAGGACTTGATGTAGGAATGCAGTATTTTATTATAACTGTCGGGGCATTATTAAATCAACTTCTGCTGGTATTAATCTTCTTTGCAGTTTTTATCAATCTTGCTTGGTTGAAAAATATCTTCATTACCTTTATACGACGTAATGACCGAGGAGGCGCCTCTAAATGAAGAGTGAGGGGGGCAGGCGGAAGATAACCGGTGAAAAAGGAGCTCATACTGTTGTAAAAGAAGAGGGGAAGCTAAACATTTACAAAAATGACGATGTTGTTTGCCCATTATGTCTCTCTGTAGATACAACAAAGATAGACTATAAAGATATACTCCCCAGGCTTTCTAAAACAACGCGATTTTCAAACTCAAAATTGGATTATTGGAAATGCAATACCTGCGACGTTGAATTTAACATAAATCCTGATTATTCCGAGTTAAATGAGCTCTATAAAGAGAGATACAGACCAAAAAAAATTAGTTGGATGAGGAGATTAAGATGGTTAATCCCCTACTCAAACTATAATAAAAGGAACCTGGATTTTTTAAAACCTATATTAAACGAAAAGGGTTCTGTCTTAGATATTGGAAGCAGCAATGGAAAATTTCTCTATTTATTGAGGGCAAGGGGCTGGAAGGTTTTTGGGGTTGAACCAACGAAACAGTATGCCGAGTTTGCCAACAAATTTCTAAGGATCAAGACGTTTAATGGATTCTTCGAGGATTTCAAAACAGATGAAAGGTTTGATTTGGTAACTATCCTTCTTTCTCTGGACCATCTAAGAGACCCGGTAAGTATCCTAAAAAAAATCCATCTGATATTGAATAAAGGGGGACATATGTTCATCACTCTTGCCATAAATCATCCGGGTTATGCAATGGAACATACGTTTTTATTCTCAGAAAAATCAATATATTCTTTGCTGGAGAAAACTGGTTTTAGAGTAGAGAAAACTATAGTATACAATGAAGAAGCGGGCAATGAAATTTTTGTCTTAGCAAGAAAATGAGTGATACTAAAAGCACGAGATGGTCATCTACGGAGAGGTTTTATGGTGAGGAAAAAGAGATAGAGGAGTTTGAAATAAAATTTCGGAAAGGCAGATACAAAGTATTATTGGAATATATTGAACCTATTCTGAAAATAAAAATTGATGAAGATACAAGAGTTTTAGAGGTTGGTTGTGGTTATGTCCCTTTTGTATCGATACTCACTAAGGGGAATCTTTATGCACTTGACCCTTTTTCAATACCTAAAGTTCCCGGTAATTTTAGATTTGAGAAGACAGGGGTTGAAGATTATAAGGCAGATGCTAAATTCGATCTTCTTTTCTCTTTAAACGTCATAGACCATGTTAAGAATATGAATGAAGCAATACGGAAAATCAGTGATTTAACCATGGATAAGGGATATTTGATATTATCGCTATGCACGTATAACGATAATCTTTCTAAATTGTTTTTCAGATACACGAATAGATGGTTTGATAAGCCACACCCCTATCACTTTGACAAAGAGGATTTTGTAGAAACCGTTCAAAAAAACTCTGATTTTAGATTAATCCATTTCAATGATGACATGGACAAAAATATTTATCCACCTCAGTTGACCATTGATAATTTTCAGAGAAATTTCGTAAATAAAAAGAGGAATATATATCTCGATGTTCTAAAAAGCCCCTCGACTTTGATTAGAATCATTGCTATACGAATTTTTACGCTTATCTCCAGAAAGCCGTTTAGACCCAGGAAGTTATATATCTTTCAGAAGAAGTAAGATGAATGTTAACATTTCTTTTATGCGCAGGGAAGCAATAAAATCATGCCTATCGAAATCACCAAAAACATCTCTTAATCTGCTTGGAATAAAATATTTCACCAAGTATAAATCGAAGATTTCTTTTCATCCATTTTCTCTGGATATTGAGCCAACAGTGAGATGTAACCTAAACTGTAAATACTGCCAAGTACCAGGCTGGGAACGGGGCAAAAAAGTGAGGGACCTGAGTCTTATCGATTTTAAAAGAATAGTCGACCAATTCCCGAATCTGCTGATAATTAAGTTACAGGGCATGGGTGAGCCGCTGTTAAATAAGGATTTATGGGGGATGATAGATTATGCGAGTTCTAAAAAAATTATCGTGAGAACAAATTCAAATGGAACTTTAATCGATGAATCCATGGCAAGAAGAATAATAAACAGTAAGCTTACTGCCATCTCCATTAGCCTTGATGGAGCAACTAAAGAAACATACGATAAAATTCGAAGGGGGGCAAAGTTTGAAAAGGTTATAGGCAACATTAAAACGTTAATAAAATTAAGAGGCACATCCAGATTACCCCGGATTAATGTATGGATGGTTGCAACCACCGAAAATTATTCTGAAATTCCAGAAATGATAGAATTATGTGCGGACTTGGGTGTCGATAAATTAACAGTTCAGACAAAATTGGGGTTTTGGGGTAAAGAAGATATGAAGGAGAAACTGGAAGATTTTCTACTGGATATAAACTCCGATGAACTAAAAAGGATTAAGGAAGAGTCTACTGAACTTGCAAAAAAATTGAATTTCAATCTTAATTTTTATTATAGCAACTGGTACGGGACAGACAGTAAATGCCCCTGGCCCTGGGAATCCTGTTACATAACTACGGACGGGTACGTGGTTCCTTGCTGCATTATTGCAAATCCAGAGGTCATTAATTTTGGGAACATACTGGATAAACCCTTTAAGGAAATCTGGAATTCCAAAAAATATGTGGAGTTCAGAGATAAAATCAAAGATAACGAAATCCCATCCTATTGTGGGGGATGTTATCTCTAAGAAATATCGATGAAAATCTCATTCTATATACATCTCCCACCACATCACATAGTTCAAAACCTTCCAGAGTTTTTGTTCAAAATTAATTTTCTCACTCTTGTGTATCTTTAACATCTTTTGCACGGCCTTTACATCAAGGTACGGCACCTTCTTTAGATTCTCTGCAGAGAGTTCTTGACCTATCAGTCCTTTTCCTTCTTCGAACCACTTTTTTATAGGTACACTAAACCCGTGTTTTTCCCTTCTTACTATGTCCTTTGCCAGGAGTTCTTTGACGCTTTGCTTCAGTATATACTTCTCAACATTATTTTTTATTTTATGAGAGGAGGGTATGTTATAGGCAAAACTAACGAAGTTGTGATCCAGGAAGGGTACCCGCGCCTCCAAAGAATTAGCCATGGTCATCTTATCTACCTTCATAAGAAGGTCGTCCGGCAGCCAATAATTCAGGTCAAAATAGGTCATTTTTGCCAAATAGTCCGGCTTGTTCTGGAAACTCTGTTCCACCATATCTCTCAAGCCACAATCGTTGCCTGTTTTTAGGAGACTAAACGCCTTGTATCCCTTTAACCTCCCTTCATAAGCGGTTACTTCATTCTCCCGTGATTTTAAGAAGTTGGCGTATGGCCTCAAAATGCTTTCTCTGGGTAAATGAGCAGAAAGCCTACCTGCAATTTTTTTTGTAAATAAAGGAAGGTGAGAAAAATATTTTTGATATTTCAGCTCTGAGGTATACCTGTCATAACCTCCGAAGAGTTCATCGCTGCCCTCCCCGGTTAACACGACCTTAACGTGTTTTCTTGCTAGTTTGGAGAGGAGATAGGTGGGTATGGCGGCCGAATCTGCCACGGGTTCATCAAAATGTTTTATGATGGTCGGGAGAATATTAACATCGTCCACATCTACGAATTTTTCATGGTGGTCGGTTCCAAAGTGGTCAGCAACCCTATTAGCATAAACACTTTCATCATATTCCTTTCCCTCAAAGGAGACTGAAAATGTTTTGATAGGCTCATCCTTTAGCTGGCTCATCAGGGCAACTACCACGGAAGAATCTATACCGCCGGATAGAAAAGCACCCAGCGGAACATCCGCAATCAATCTTTTCTGTACTGAGTCTTTAAGCTTTTTGATAATCCCGTCCTTAAAATATTTTTCACTTTTTTCTATCGGCGCAGAATGGAGCTGCCAATATCTTTTTTTCTCTATTTTACCCCCCTCTATTTTCATATAATGCCCGGGGGGAAGTTTATATATGTCCTGAAATAAGGTTTCAGGAGCCGGAACGTATCTTAGTTCGAAATATTTTTTTAAGGCCTGTGGATTTATTTTTTTCTTGATTTCCTCGTATTCGAGAATAGCCTTAATCTCTGAAGCAAACAATAATTTTTTATCTATATAACAATAATAGAGTGGTTTTATCCCCATGGGGTCCCTTATCAAGAATAATCTTTTTGTATTGGAATCCCAGAGTGCTATTGAAAACATCCCCTGTAATTTTTTTATGAAATCGATAGAATACTCCTCATAGGCGTGGACAATCACTTCGGTGTCGCTGTTAGTATAAAATCTATGCCCTTTGCCTTCCAGCTCCTCTTTTAATTCCTTGAAGTTATAAATCTCTCCGTTGAAAACCACCACCATGGATTTATCCTCATTAAAGATTGGCTGGCTTCCAGTTTCTAAATCGATTATGCTTAGTCTTCGCATCCCCAGAGAGACATTTTCATCCGTATAGTAACCCTCTTCATCCGGACCTCTATGTATCAGCTTATCACACATAGATTTTACCAACCTCTTATCACTTAATCCATAAACACCGGCTATTCCGCACATAGTAACCTCATAGATTATTTGCCATCTCAACTAAAGTTTTAACGTTTTTATCAATATCATGAATCCGCTTTGCATACCCTATTGCATTTTTCTGGCATTTTTCATACAGGTCATCATTCTTGTACAACTCATCTATCTTTTTCTCCATCCTATCCAGACTATGGCATACGAATCCGTGGCCATGTTTTTCAAAAAGGTTTTCAGGGTCTACGTTCAAAGAAACTATGGGGGTCTTACACATAGCTGCCTGAATGAATGTATTCGGAAAACCCTCTGCATCAGAGGTGTTTATGAATAATTTTGCCCTCTCAAAATACTCCCACATATCCTCAAATGGGACATAATCGATTATCTTTAGATTATTGTATTCTTCCCCCATTTTTTTGAAGTCCTCCGTAATTCCTGGGGAAATCATAACAAAATTCTTATCCGGTAATCTCTCAGCCAGGTCCAATACAATCCCCGGGTTTTTCCATTTAACAAATCTGCCCACCCACAAAATACAATTTTCCTTTTTTATTTTGGGAACATCCCTGATTGGAAATGAATTATGTATTATGACCTTCTCTGTTTTAATGTTATCTCTTACCAGATTATCTCTCTGCCCAGAGTGCTGACAGATAATTTCTTCGGTCAGGTGAGCCAACATAAATCTGAACAATAATCTTTTGAAGACGGGTCCACCGGTTTCTCTATCGGTTTTTCCTTCCGATTCGATATCGTGAGCCAAGCGATAAACATGTTTTATGCCCAGAATCTTACAGACCACCGAGGTTAACACGGTTGTTTTAGAGGCTATGGTGGTTATGACCAAATCAGGACCAACCTCCTTTAATGCCTGATATATCCTGCCCAACCTTTGAAAGAAATTCCCACCAATCTCTCTGGATTCTATATTCTCTATTCTCTGTGCTTGATTAGTCAGTATATATACCCTAAAACGTTCTTCCCCTAACCTCTCTGCAAAGTTTTTTATCTGAATCTCTGCTCCACCTATCTTATTTGAATCCGAAAATGCAGTATATGCTGATTCAAGCACGAAACATACTTTCATTCTTTAAGAGGCTCTCAAGACAATGTCTTGAGAACGGGGCTATTGTGACTCGGCCCGTAACTTCGTCTAATATTTTAGAATCGTATATACTAATATCTTGCGATTGGGTATTTCCTCATTCTTATATATGAGTTTCAAATTCCCCGGAGCATTTGATTCATTTAAAAGATAGGCAATCATAGGTCTCCTTTCCGGTATATACCTCTCATCAATGACTATATACTCTGCTTTTTTATGTTTGGCGTATGCCATGATATCGGTGTAATTGGCGTAGGGCAGCTGGATAGGGATTCCGTCTGCATAGGAGGCCACTACTCCCTTTCTTGACATAACTCTGGGCTGTTCCTCGGGAGCATTATCCTTAAGCCACAACCCTGCATTTTTATGCTCTATGAGCTGGTCAGTCAGGAAATATGACTGATAAGCGATAAAGGGAGGCAGCAAGGAAAGTAAAACAAGAATGACAATGATGCTACTCTTCCAGGGTATCTTAAGGTCAGGTGCTGTTTCTTCAAACCATCTTTGTAATTCATAGGTTCCCTTTGCGGTCCAGATCAACAGGAATGGAAGGGTAGCTAATAGGTATCTTGGACTGACAAGCATTACCGGAAAGACCAATAGCGGATATAGAATCATAAGGGAAACATAAATCTCCTTTTTGATACGTGTCTTACCCCAGCTACTCTTGAAAAGACCCAAACCAACGAGAAGGAGCAGCCAGATCGGGAAGGTTGCGGGAATATCTTCTGTGAGAAGCCCCCTCATATTTTTGATATATCTCCTAAAAAGCTCTAGTGGGTGAGATTTTATGTAATCCATGGCATCGACCTTACCCAGATAATAGTCATTCCATATCTCGGTTTTATCCTCAGTTAATCCCATGACCCTCAGTTCATACTTTTGTCTATCTCCATAACCCTCTCCAACGATAAGGTTTAGCGCTCCATTTCCACTCAATGTCCATTGTCCTGTATGCTCGTGTAAGAAAAGGAAGTGCGGGGAGGAAACTATTAAAAATCCTATCAAAAGGAAAAAAGTATTTGTTACTGCTCTTTTGAAACCCAACCTGTTTCTTTCGGCAAACAACCATACACCTATGCTGAAGAGGGCCATCACCCCCACATATCCGAACCCCTCCGGTCTTGTTAGATAACACAGGCCAAAAATTACACCCGAGATAAAATAAAGACTATTTATTCTCCTTACCATCGCCAAATATCCTATCAAAGCCCCACACGTTACAAGGAATATGTAGACGGACTCTCCACTTATTATAGCGGAGGAATCAACCAACCAGAAGTAGAAAACGGCGAATATACAGGCAATATACCCGACTCTTTTATTGTATAATCTCTTCCCAAGCAAAAAGATAGGGACGAGTAGAAGGCTTCCAAAAGCAACGGAAATCAATTTGGCAGCAAGTTCCAGATTAGACGTTAATAATGAAGAAATACCTATTAGGAGGGAGTAAAACTGCTTTCCCATTAGTATCGGATTACCATTAATATCCACAAAACCTCTCCCAGAGATAAGATTCTTTCCTATTATTATACAGTCTGAACTGGTAACTTCATGAAGCGTTGTGAAATACAATCGAATAACGAATGCAAGAAAAACAAGTATAAATAACCTGGAAAAGTCAGAACGTGTATTGCCGTTCATCAAGTAATTCCTGATACCTGCAAACTTTTTCCTCATCTGATTTTTAATTTTCATCATTAATTCTCAGAGTTTAAATTAAATAACTCTACTTCCACATATTTATGTATTATAACCTGCAATCTAAGATAGAATGTTGCTGTGAGTAAAAATGAGCAGAAAATACAAAAAGGCATTAATCACTGGCATAACCGGCCAGGATGGGTCTTACCTGGCAGAACTACTTCTAAAAAAAGGATACAAAGTCCACGGAATAATCAGAAGCGCGTCCACCTTCAACACGCAAAGGATAGACCATCTTTATCAGGACCCACACGAACATGACCTAAAACTAGAATTGCATTATGGAAATCTAACTGACGCAAGCAATATTAACCGACTTATAGCGAAAATAGAACCCGACGAGATTTACAACCTGGGGGCGCAAACTCACGTAAAGGTCTCTTTTGAACATCCAGAATATACCGGAAATGTAAATGCCCTCGGCACACTTAGGTTACTGGATGCAATAAAAGACACTGAAATAGATACGCGTTTTTATAGTGCTTCAACCAGTGAATTATTCGGAAAAGCGGAAGAGATACCCCAAAATGAAGATACCCCTTTTCATCCCAGAAGCCCGTATGCTGTATCAAAACTCTATGCCCATTGGATAACCATAAATTACCGAGAAGCCTATGATATCTTTGCCTGCAATGGAATACTATTCAATCATGAATCCCCAAGGAGGGGAAAAAGGTTTGTTACAAGAAAGATAAGCAGAGCGGTGGCTAGAATTAATGCCGGGCTGCAGGATAAAGTATATCTCGGCAATCTGGATGCAAAAAGAGATTGGGGTTACGCTCCAGAATATGTAGAGGCCATGTGGAAGATGTTGAATAGTAACGGGCCAAGGGACCTCGTAGTCGCTACCGGCGAAACTCACAGTGTTAGGGAATTTGCAGAATTAGCTTTTAGACGTGCTGATCATGAAATTGAGTGGGAAGGGAAAGGAGTCAATGAAAAAGGAGTTGATGCGAGTACGGGAGACGTCCTTGTAGAGGTAGATGAAAAATATTTCAGGCCCGCGGAAGTTGACATTCTTAAAGGAGACCCTTCAAGGGCGAAAAAAGAGATTGGGTGGGAATCCAAGACTAATTTTAAAGAACTTGTGAATATAATGGTAGACGCGGATATAAAAACATTGGAAGAAAAAGGCGAGTTAGGATTGGATTATCTCCAGTAAGAAAGAGAAGACACAGAACCGAAAAATCAAAATGAACTGGGGAAAAAAAAACATATTATTAACTGGAGGAGCCGGTTTTCTTGGGTCGCATGTAAATGAAGAACTTCTTTCTCGAGGAGCCAAAGAAGAAAATATAATGATACCTCGATTTGAGAATTGTGATCTACGTGAAAAAGAAAACTGTAAGGAAGCCGTAAAAGAGAAGGATATAGTCATACATCTAGCAGCTAATGTCGGAGGGATAGGATATAACCAGAAATATCCAGCTGATCTTTTCTATGACAATATCGTAATGAATACTCACCTCATGGAAGAGGCCAGGAAAGAAGATGTAGGCAAATATGTCAGCCTGGGTACGGTATGTGCTTACCCAAACTACACACCAGTTCCTTTTAAGGAAGAAGACCTATGGAATGGCTATCCCGAGGAAACAAATGCCCCCTATGGGTTAGCAAAGAAGATGCAGTTAGTACAATCAAAGACATACAGAGAGCAGTATGGTTTTAATTCCATATTCTTAATACCCGTGAATCTTTACGGTCCCAGAGATAATTTTGACCCCGAACGTTCGCACGTGGTACCTGCGCTGATAAAAAAGATATATGCTGCAAAACAAGAGGGAAAGAGCCATATAACGGCCTGGGGAACAGGAAAACCCACCAGAGAATTCTTTTATGTGGGAGATGCCGCCAGGGGGATAGCCGAGGCCACAGAAAAATATGATAAGAGTGAGCCGGTCAACCTCGGTTCGGGGGAAGAGATATCAATCAAGGCGTTGGTTGAGTTGTTGAAAGAGCTCATGAATTTTAAGGGAGGAATAAAGTGGGACACCTCAAAACTAGACGGGCAACCAAGAAGAAAGCTGGATGTTTCGAAGGCGAAGAAGGAATTTGGGTTTGAGGCAGAGGTTTCATTTGAGGAGGGTCTTCGAAAGACTATTGACTGGTACTTAGAAAACAAAGATAGATTAGGATTGTGAAAAATGCTGGTTTTGGTTACTGAAAATAATCTTAGAGAATCACATAAGAACGAAAGAACATCGGTCAAAGAACATTTTGAGAATATCGCATTAGACTATGATAAGTATAAAGAGAGAAACCGGTATTACTATCAATCTCTTAAAAGATTACTTAATGAGTTAGTCCCCGACTCGGATGAAAGCACCATACTTGAAATAGGTTGTGGAACTGGCAGTCTTCTTGATTATCTAAACCCAAGGAGGGGAGTTGGTACAGACATCAGCAAAAATATGATAGGCATTGCAAGAAAAAAACACAGGCATAAAAAAAATCTCAGCTTTGAGGTTTCAGAGGCAGAAAATATAACCATCAAAGAGAAATTCGATTTCATTATACTGATAGATCTAATCGAGCATTTAGGTAACCCCAACTCTGCCATCTCAGAGTTAAGAAAAGTTTCAAAAAAAGAAACAAGGATAATAATCTCACACGCAAATCCGATATGGGAACCGATTTTGAATTTGTTGGAGTGGTTGAAACTAAAAATGCCGGAGGGACCGCATAATCGGATTACTCAGAAGGAATTAGAAAAGATTCTGACAAAAAATAATTTTAAGATTATTGAAAGAGGATACAGGTTACTGCTGCCCGTTAATATACCCTTATTGTCGAATATCATAAACTCAACGTTTTATAGATTACCACTAATAAAAAAATCTGGACTCATCCAGTATGAAGTTATCGTGAAAAGAGACACGATAATCACCTAGAACCTTTTTCCATTCATTAACTCTTTAATGAAAAATCTTGTAAATCGGTATCCCATAACCGCTGTGTTTGCTTTTCTTTGACCACCGACTCGCTTTAATTCATGGGTTGGAATCTCCCCGATTTTATAACCTAATTTTGTAGACCTGATTGTTATCTGAAATTCAATTTCATGACCGGTAGCATCTGAATGTAACTGTTTTAATTTTGATTTTTTTATGCCCCTAAATCCATTTATTGCATCGGTTACGTTTGCTCTCCAAAACAGATTCACGAGGAGGGTATAGAAATTATTACCCAGATGTCGGATGTACAATGGGTCATCACTGTCATCACTTTTTGCCCCTTTCATAAATCGTGATGCAATTACCAGGTCATACCCCTCATTTAACTTTTTTACTATCTTTGGTATATCCTCCTGATTTTCATTTCCGTCAGGACTAAAAAAGATGAGATTTTCATGTTTTGCATGTTTCATCCCCTCTATGAATGCTCTTCCCCTCCCGGGGATTTCCTGAACAACCGCCTTTATCCCCTTATCCTTATAAAACTCAAGCGTTCCGTCTGTTGAACCCCCGTCTATAGCAAGGACCTCATCCACTGCATCAATGGGTATCTTATCATATAACTCATTGAGACCCCGTATCTCATTCAGGGTTAATAATATCAGTGTTGATTTCATGTTTAGTAATAATATCCTAGAAGTATAATAATCTAACTACGGAATAACCTCCACTATCACCGCATATGGAAGTCCAAACACAATGTTCGGATACGAATATAACGAACGTGTGTATGGGGGGGGGTAGTTGGGTGATACTGGTCTATAACGTGTTGAGAACGGCATAGGATAGGTGTTATACGGCACTTGATGCCGTCATGTGCCTAATTGTGCAACAACGCCCCCCAAAACGGCTTTGGGACAAAATTAGCCTAGCTTCTCGGTCTTAAAGCTTTTTTGTCGGCTGTCGTGAGGATCACCTTTCTGCTGTGTATCTCGGCGTTGAACTTTCTCAGGAAGTTTATCACC
>JAHIPG010000170.1 GCA_018894775.1 Nanobdellota archaeon | reverse complement strand
TGCTGGAGGCAAGGCAAAGATGATGTATTGGGTTCAAGATTTTTTGATTCATTCCAAGATTTCAAGAAGGCAACAACAAAATACTATAGAACCAAAAGATTCAAACTGGATTTGTATAAATATTTATGTCACTAGGTATAGAAAAATAAAGGGGAGGAAAGAAAGCTTTATAATTCGTTAAGAAGTTCTACTTTTATGGATATGTATACTCTTGAAATTTTATTTACAGGTATGACTGGCATAGCCACTGCAATTATGGCTGTGACAATACTTCAACTGTGGCTTACTCTTAAACAGCTTAAATTTCAAGCATTGGAGAAAACCTATGATTATTTGGAAAATGAGATTAAGGAGGATCTCAATTGTATCTATAAATGGGCTGAAAAAGGATCAGAACCAGAATATGTTCTTGGAAAGGAAGAAAAGGAAACTGATGAAATTAAAGAAAATCGTAAAAAACTTAGAAATGTAAGCATAGCCCTTAATAAGACAGGATATCTAGTTTATAAAAAGATTTTAGATATTAAATCTATCCAAGAAGAATTTGTGGGATTAGTTATGACATCCTCCCAACCGTAAAACGGTTGGGTTTCCCATTACGTTACGAAATATTGAGTGAGTGTTGTCTGATATCTTTCTCTTTGTTCTCTCACATATCTCACTGTTGTCTTCAAGTCCGTGTCACCAACTGTTCTGTAGAACTTCCCCTTACTCCAGAAATGTCCTCTTGGGTACCGCAGCCTAAACTTTGGCTGCCTTCTAAACAAAGCATATGCAGAAGCACCTTTTAGAATATTGAATGCTTTTGAGACAGGCATTGTGGGTCGCAATCCAACAATGCCATGTATGTGGTCCGGCATCACGCTTAGCTCTACAATCTCAATATCCCATTTTCTTGCTACTTCCCTAAGCACCTCCTCGCATAGTTTCGCATTCTCAGGCTTGCGAAACATCTCATACCTATACTTTGGTGTCCATTCGAAGTGGTACACCAGTTGTCCATAGCCATGGCTACTGCCTTTTAAACCCATCATTTTTTATCAATCCTCCGAAAAGTTTTTGAAAGCCTATGCTAATACAAAATATTGGGGCTTTCTGATGGAAGGGATGTCTGACCTTCCAGTTGTCAGATATCTACTTCCACTACCAAAAATCTATTGAGAGCAATTCATCTGCAACCCAAAAGGTTGCAGTTTTCTTGCTCTATGCGTCGTAATAAAATCATTTATTGCAATGAAACCCTATTTAGAGTATGAAAGAAAGAGAACTGAAGGAGAAAAAAGAAAAGAATGGTTTATGCGAAGGTTTTATTTAATGATTGTTACCCCCTGTCAACAGTACACGGAAGAAAAATATCCTGAATATATAAAAAATGCTGTTGAAAAATACGGAAGCAAGCAGAAGTATAAGAAGGGTATACCCCTTGTTCCTAGAGAGGGGTTAGCTGATGACGTCGATAAATGGCTCAGAAAATACGAAAAGTGGGAATGGCTCAGAAAAATCCGTGCTTGAAGAGGTTGATAAGGATAGGAAGTATTTGAAAGTTAATGTGAAATAGACTTGATGTTTAATGAAGAAATTTGGATGAGGCTGAGAGGTCAGTGAGATAAAAGGCATAGTTGTTTAGGTGTATCTAAACAACTTCCTTTTCAAGAAAATAAGTACGACTGCAGCACCAATTACTACACCGGTAACCAACGAGCCGATAACACTCCATATTAGCAGACCCACTAAACTTTCCTTATCTTCTACTGCTTGGTTCCTTTCATCTTCCAGATTTTCTTTCTCTTGCGTCAGTTGGTTTATCTGATTCTGGAGCGATGGAATGTTTTGATTTAACATCAATATTTGATTCTCCAATTCCGTGTTATTAGTAAGTGACTGATTTAACTGCCCCCATATTGAGTTTAACAATGTTCGAATATCTTCCAGCTGATTCTGCAGTTCCATGTTATTAACCACTGTCTGATTCAGTTGGTCTTCTAAATCCTCTATCATGTTTTGCAGTTGTCCTACATTTATTACTGTAACTGTCCATGTACGGTTTTTGGAGAAATATCCATCTGAAACAATTACTTTTATTGGATAATCTCCTGAGTAGTTGTTCTCTGGTGTGAATATGTATGATGAGTTATTCTTCCCAGAGATGAATGTATCATTTAGATACCACATATATGTTAATGTTCTGTTGTT
>JAHIPG010000169.1 GCA_018894775.1 Nanobdellota archaeon | reverse complement strand
TTCAGCGAATACTTCCCTAACACACTAAATCCACAAAACTGGGAAGTAGAGTATCAGCCGAATGAAATCAGTGAAGGAGTAAATCTATGGTTCTTCAACTGTGAACCTTTCGATGACCAATTAAGAGGATATATTCATGAAAAGAATGGAAAAGTTGTACATATAGAAGTTGTAGGGGAATAAAAACCTTTTTTTATTATTTTTTTCAAAATAGATATATCCAAAATTTTATATAACAAAAAGTACTAAAAACTAGTATGAAGAGGTGGTTATTAGCAATAATAATTCTATTAATACCAGGTGCATTAGCTGACACAGTATTTCCAAAACCAGTAGGAATATCTTGGTATAGCGAAGAAACCTTCGAATGTAAATTGTGCTGTACAGAAACAGAAAGGTTCTCAGTAAAAACAACAATAAATAATATGGGTACTGAAAGATTATTGATGGGTAAAGCGAAACTGGTAGACAATAACGGACAAGAATTTGCATTATACCATCCGCCTGACCCAAATACACTATATGATATCCAATCAACAGAAAAATTTGTGATTAATTATCAAGGAAACTGGCCAACACCAATAAACAACAAGATTGTATACAAACAATGCATATACCTAGAGGATACAGAAGAATGGGTATGCGAAGAGGAATACAAAGAAGAACTAATAGCAAAAAAAGCAGATGTAGAATGCTATTATGACTATGACTGTCCTAATGATTACATATGCAACCTAAATGACTGCCTATCAACAACTTGTGAAAAAATCAGGATAGCAGAAGAATGCGGAAGGATTGTCGTAGGAACATGGAGACCTTACGAATGCTGCCAAGATGAAGAATGCAAATTTGATCAAGAATGTGTAGAGCATAGCTGTGAGAACGTAGAATGCAAAAAATGGGGTTATATAGCAGACCACAGATGCATTGAACCTGAATGTTGCGCTGATATTGATTGTTCACCAATTCAGAAATGTGAAAAGAGCAAATGCATAGACATAGAATGTAGATACTGCGAATATATAGAATCAAGACAATGCATGAAATATGAATGCTGCAAGAGCGATGAATGCGGAGAAAACCAGGCATGCAATGATAATGTATGTGAAGATATAGAATGCGTTAAAGGCTACATAGAAAACCACGAATGCATAAAATATCCCTGCACAAAAGATAATGAATGCAGAAAAAATATGGTATGTGAAGAGAATATATGCATGATATTAAAATGTGAAGATGACCAGATAAGGAAAGACCACCAGTGCATCTCGATAGGACCAACACCTTTCGGCTACATAAAAGACAATACCTACATAGCTTACATATCAAAAGAGGCATACAAAGACAACAAAGATGCCTATGCTGCAATGTCAATGATAATAATAGTCATATTACTAGGCCTATCGACCCTAATAACCAAACCAAAAGCAAAACATCTGAAACGAAAAAGATCATATATAGTGATAAAACACGAAAAAAAACACTAATTCTGACAAAAGCAAAAGCTTAAAAATGGAAAAATGCAGAGCAATAGAATAATGAAACGAAGCTCTAGACGTTGGAAGAAAAAAAATCAGATGCGCTGGAAGTGGCAGAGAAAGCGTATGAAGAAAAAGAAAAGGCAGCGTAGGCTTAAATAAATCTAACTCGTTCTAGATAGAACTCTTTAAAATGAAAGAAGTTACTGAAGAAAAACTGGAAAAATACTTTAAGATAACAGGCGAAGCAATAAGCAAAGTGAAATTCAAGGTTCCAGAGAATGTTGATTTTGAGAAGGTAGCAGAAGATTTCTTAGACATGGCAGAAAGATACTACAGGGATGCAAAACATTTCAAAGAAAAAGGAGATATAGTAACAGCATTCGCAGCATTAAACTATGCCCACGGTTTCTTAGATGCTGGCGCTCGTTTAGGCGTCTTTGATGTAAAAGATTCTAGGCTTTTTACAGTGGATGAAGATTAAAATCTGTTTAAAGGAGATCTTCAAGCTTCTTGTACTTGTCCATCATTCCTAAGTCTTTGGCAACAGCTTCATATGTTATGAAACCTTTATAGGTGTTCACACCTTCTGCAAAACCAGGATCTTCTTTCAATGCTGCCTCTAAACCTTTTTTTGCGAGGTTAATGGCATAAGGTACTGTCACTGCTGTCAAAGCCTGTGTAGAACTTCTAGCAACAGAACCTGGCATGTTTGTTATACAACAGAAAATCTTTCCATGCTCTTTATAGATAGGTTCTTCATGTGTTGTAGGCTTTGAAAGTTCTGTGCAACCACCTTGGTCGATAGCAACATCAACTATCACTGCACCATCTTTCATAGTTTTAACCATATCTTCTGTAACAATCTTAGGAGCCTTTCCCCCAGGAAGCAATATAGCTCCAACCAGAAGATCAGCTTTGCTGACATATTCCTTTATCTTTTCATCATCTGATTGTATGATATGAACATTCTTGTGATCTTTGAACTCATCTGAAAGTTCTGCAACCTTCTTAGGATTGATATCAAGAACGTATGTTTCAGCTTTAGAACCTGCAGCCTTAACCAGTGAACCATACCCTACGTTTCCTCCACCAAGAATTACAACATTTGTAGGATCTGCTCCAGGCACAACCCCTATTAATTTACCTCTTCCACCTTGGAATGTCTGCAAAAATCTTGCGCCATAATCAATAGCTAACTGTCCTGCGATAAGGCTCATAGGCTCTAATAATGGAAGTTCTTTGTTCTCATTTGTTACTGTTTCATAAGCAATACCTGTTATGTTTTTATCAAGCAATACTTGTGTCAATTCTTTTGTACTCTCATCAGCCGCTAAGTGAAGATATGTATATAGTATTGTGTTTTCCTTCAGAAGATCATATTCCTGTTTGATAGGCTCTTTTACCTTTACAACCATCTCAGTATCATAAGCATCTTTTGCAGAGTTGACCATTGTTGCACCTGCCTTTTCATACTCTTCATTTGGATAGCCTGCCCCTTTTCCAGCGTTCTCCTGCACTTTAACGTTATGTCCTTCTGCAACTAATGTTGCTACATCTGTTGGCTTTAGAGCCACCCTATTCTCTTTTGTTTTAACTTCTTTTGGTAAACCGATTATCATTTAAACCCCTCCACAATTTTATATTCCTATTCATTATAACTAAGTTTATAAATTTTCCTTCAAAACAAATTGTTATATTTTTACTATCAACTAGTAGTAACTAAACGAAAGATTTATATATCAAAAAGAGCATAAAAATAATAAGCAAATGAAAGACCATAAAACACTAAGCAAAGAACTGGAGGAAATTACTGGCGCTTCTAAAGAACTGATAGAAAACATAATCAAAAAATCAAATGAACAAGGAATTCTATACCATGGAATCAGGTCCAAAAGAAAACTGGAAGAAAGGGCAGAAAAAGGAATTGTGCCTTCAACCCCAGAAAAATTAAGAGGAAATAAATCTGAAGGTGAAACAACCTATTTTGCAACAGGAACAAGGTTCTTCTACCCCTTACAAGACTCACCACTTTTTGCATACTCAGGAGGATCCAATAGAGATGAACCTGAAAAAACGAGATTACATATGGCTCAAACATCTTTAGAAAAACTAGCAGAATATGGAATATATGTATTCCCTGATTTTGAACCAGACAAAGTGTTTAACATAAATTCTACAATTCCAAGAGAAGCATTCAGCCTCATTGAAATCATAATAGATCATCCACAAGATGGAAAATTTAGAGAATACAGGAAAATTGGCGAACAGATACTATTAGAAAAAATCAATGAATTAATCAAAGAACCTTTCAAATCAGGAAGAAGAATCAATGTCTATAAATCCATAAAATAATTAAAGTGTGCAAGCAAGTGACATATGTCGTAGTCAAAATAATAAACTAAATTTATTATAAATTTCATCAGGTGTCTTTTCTTCTAGGCTCATATGTGGTCTAAAATGGTTATATC
>JAHIPG010000168.1 GCA_018894775.1 Nanobdellota archaeon | reverse complement strand
TACTATCACCCCCTTATCATCCTTGCTTCTTATGCATCTGCCAGCATTTTGTATTGTTTTTAGCAGAGCAGGATACACATATCCATAATCCCATCCTTTTCCAAAACGATCATCATAGTATTGAATAAGTTGTTTTGTTTCTAAGTCTGGTTTTGCTAATGGTAATCCTACTACAACTACTGCTTTGAGGAAATCTCCTGGTAAATCAATTCCTTCTCCGAATGATCCGCTGCTTACCCCTAATAGGACTGCTCCTTGGTCTTTATAGCTCTTATATTTTTCTAGTAGCTCATCTTTTTCTGCCTTGTTCATCCTAGGATCCTCAATGAATGTTGTTTTCTCACTTAATGTTTGGAAGTGTTCATTTACCCTGTCTCTTATGTAATAGCTAGGAAAGAATACTGCTATGTTTCCTGGTACTGAATTTACTATTTTTGATGTTACTATTGCTATTTTCTGCCACATTTCAGGATCTCTTTTACTGTATTTAGTTGTTGTTTTTGGGACTATAAGATTTAGCCTATTCTTTTTTGGGAATGGGTCGTTGTATTCTTGGGTTTCTGCTTCAAAGTTAAATAGATCTTTGTACATCTGTATTGGCATCAGTGTTCCTGACATTGCTATTATTTGTGCTTCCTCTGCGATAGGTTTCAATACAAGTGATGGATCTAGGCATCTGTATGATAAGCTGATGTAAGATTTGCTTTTTTTGTCAAATCCTTTTTTAATAATTCTTGCGAATCCTTCCTCTGGACCCATCCATGCCTTCAAAAATAGTGCTACTGATTTTGTTGCACTTCTCTTTTTTTGTTCTAGTGCTTGGTCTCCTATCTGGTTTAGGTGTATTACTAAAGTTTTGTAGCTTGTTATTTTGCCTATTTCTTTCTCAAACTCTTCCCTTAGGATTAGTGCTTCATTTTTTTCTATGTCTGTCTTTTCTTGTACGAATTTTTCCAGTATTTTTCTTATTTTTTTTATTTTTTTTGAGCTGTCATCATAGTCCATCTTTTTGCATTCTTTGATTGCTGCATCTAATGTAAATGTTGATAGTGTCGCTGTCAGCAAGTCTCTTGTTTTGGATGGAAGATTATGTCCTTCATCAAATATCAGTAATGATTCTGATAGGTCTTTACCTACTTTTTTAAGGAAGTGGTCTCGTATTCCAGGGCTTAGTATATGGAAATAATCGCAGATTATTACATCTGCTTTCTGTGCTAGTATGCATGCCATTTCATAAGAACAAAGTTTTGAATCTCCACATATTTTGCAAAAATCTTCCACACCTAAAGGGTTTTCTTCTTTTAGTTTGTCAAGTACTACTTTTGCCTCTACCTGGACCTTATTTTTGCTTTTTACCTTGTTATAGTATATGCAGTTCTTTTTTTCCAGCATGTCTCCGCAGTATTCTGCGAACTCTCCGCTGTACATTGCCTGTACGCCTGGCTGCTGGCACATCCATTTCTTTCCGATGAAATCAACAACTAATATGTCCTTGTTATGTTTTTCTTTTATCATCTTCAGTGTTTCTACAGCTATTTTGTGCTGGGTATGCATCGGCGTTAAGAAAAATACTGTTTTTTTGTTTTCTAAGGCATAAAATAATGCTGGTCCCAGTATAGTAGTCTTTCCTAAACCTGTTGGAGCATGTGCCAGGAAATTTTTTCCGTTATTCAGATGTCTTACTACATCCTGTAAGAATTGATCCTGTACTTCTCTTTTTTCTTCATATGGGAACAATGTTTCGTCCATCTGGATAAAGAAATTGGGTGTTTTTTAAAAAGATTTATATTCTTTTAGCAGTCTTATCTTTCCTATGAAGAAACTTATCAGCATAAGTATTTTAATAGTCCTATTAGATCAAATCACTAAATTTTTCTTCAAAAACAAAACTTATATCATAACAGACTTCT
The DNA here is from genome assembly GCA_018894775.1 of Nanobdellota archaeon. Classification (GTDB taxonomy): domain Archaea; phylum Nanobdellota; class Nanobdellia; order SCGC-AAA011-G17; family VGLX01; genus JAHIPG01. The sequence continues at coordinate 503 of JAHIPG010000168.1, read as the reverse complement.
TCAGTTTTGATTATACAGAAAACACAGGAGCAGCTTTTGGCATGCTTAAAGGGTTCAATATTTTATTCATAGTGGTAGCTTTAATTGTAATTTTTTTCATCTTCAAGTATTACACAGAAATTATCGAATTAAAGAAATCTAAACCTTACATCAATTATGCTTTTGCATTCCTGTTAGGCGGTGCAGTAGGAAATCTTATTGATAGAATATTCCTAGGCTATGTCAGAGATTTTATATCATTCAGCTTCTGGCCTACGTTCAACTTAGCTGACAGTTTTTCCACTATAGGAATCATCTTAATAGTGTTTTATATCTTAACTAAGAAGTAATTTTTTTACAATAGACATGTATCCATTTTGTGTCTTTTCTTTTGAGAATATCTTCTGAGAACTCTGAATGCAGTACATCAAAGCCTGCTTTTTTAACAAACTCTTCCAGTTCTGGTAGTGTATAATAAAAGAATGGTAGGGGTTCATTGTTATACTTTTCTTTTTTCTGAACTT
>JAHIPG010000167.1 GCA_018894775.1 Nanobdellota archaeon | reverse complement strand
TCTCATCGTAGTTACAATGTAACTACAATTAATATATTAATTTTTCCATACTCAAGAATACAAATCAACAAAATTTAAGAAAAATCGGCTATGCACATACGTTATCTCCTTCCATATTCTAAGGTATTATTTTAGTTTTGCTGTTAGTTCTGTGAATACCTGGTTTAATGCAAAGAACAAGTTTTTATCGCTTGCTTCGCACTCTTCTTCTTTGTCACCCATCTTTATCTTTCCGCTAAGGGTGACTTTATCGTTTTCGTTATCTTTTAATGTTATCAGCAGGTTATCAAATTCTGATATCTCTTCTGATATCTTCTTGGCACTGCTCCCCACTATTTTCTTTACCACTATAAGCTGTGCCGGCTCCATGTTGTCAAAACCTTCTAATTCAATATTTCCACCGAGTTTCATGATTTATATTTAAAAAATAAACTATTTTAAACCTTTCGTATTAAAAAGAAAGTTTTATAATAGCAAATAGTCCAATTTTCTCTAAAAATGAAAAAAATTGTCTTAGATACGAACTTTTTATTGGCTATAGGCCAGTTTCACATAGATATCTTTTCAGAGCTTGAACGTATCTGTGACTTCCCCTATAATATCTATGTCCTAAATAAAACAATAGATGAATTGAATAAGATAAAAAATGATTCCAGAAAAAAAGTGGATAGAGAGTCTGCTAAACTTGCATTACAATTAATGGAAGGGCGAGTTGAGATATTAGAGGAAGAGGGGGAGTATGTTGATGATATTCTTGTTCGGATTTCTGATAAGGATACAATAATTGCAACCCAGGATAAAGAGCTTAAGAAAAGGTTGAAGGGTAGATTAATAACAATTAAGCAGAAAAAATACCTTGATTTTAACAACTGAGAAATATTTACTATTCTTGCATAAAGCTTATATACAATCTTAAGATTTTATTAGTAAAATGAAAAAGAGAATAATAATTATGGGGGCTGCCGGAAGGGACTTCCACAACTTTAATGTTTGTTATCGAAGTAATGAAGACTATGAGGTGGTAGCTTTTACAGCAACACAGATTCCTAATATAGAAGGAAGAATATACCCTGCTGTTCTAGCAGGCAAGCTTTATCCAAAGGGGATACCAATCCATCCTGAGGAAGAATTGATTGAGCTGATTAAGAAAGAGAAGATTGATGAAGTAGTTTTCTCGTATTCTGATGTTACCCATGAGTATGTAATGCACAAGGCTTCAGAAGTTAATTCTGCTGGTGCAACCTTCAAGTTGCTTGGTGCTGAGGAGACTATGATCAAGAGCAGTAAGCCTGTTATTTCTATCTGTGCTGTCCGAACCGGTTGTGGTAAGAGTCAGACAACAAGAAGGGTTGCAGAGATATTGAAGAAGAAAGGGAAAAAACTTGTTGTTATCAGGCACCCTATGCCTTATGGTAAACTGGAAAAGCAGATATGTCAGAGATTTGCTACCTATCAGGATATGCTTGACCATGATTGTACTATTGAAGAGATGGAAGAATATGAACCTCACATCAAAGAAGGTATAATCGTTTATGCAGGTGTTGATTACGAAAAGATAATCAGGGAAGCCGAGAAAGAAGCTGATGTTATTCTTTGGGATGGTGGAAATAATGATACTCCATTCTATAAGCCTGATATTGAGATAGTCGTTATGGATCCGCATCGTGCAGGTCACGAATTAAGATATTATCCTGGAGAGACTAATTTTAGAAGAGCAGATGTTTTGGTAATAAACAAGATGGATAGTGCTGACCCTCCAGATGTTCAGATTATTTTGGACAACATCCAGGAATATAATCCAAAAGCGATTGTCGTTAAGGCAAATTCGGAAGTGAAGATCGATTCGACTGATGTTAATCCTGAGAAGATTCTCATTATTGAAGATGGTCCTACCTTGACTCATGGCGGGATGGCTTTTGGTGCAGGGATTGTCGCAGCTCAGAAGTTTTATCCTGATGCAAAAATTCTTGAGCCGGAAAGTTTTGCTGTTGGAAGTATAAAGAAACTTTATAAGAAATTTCCTAACTTGAAGGATGTCCTTCCGGCTATGGGTTACTTTGATGAGCAAATGAAGGAATTGCAACAGACTATTAATAACAGCGACGCTGATTTAGTTGTTGTGGCAACGCCTATAGATTTACAGAAGCTCATTAAGATTGGTAAGCCGCACGTAAGAGTCCATTATACTTTGGTGGAAATTGGAGATACTGATCTTGAAGAAGTGCTGAAGGATTTTTGAATAATGGGAACATTTATATAATTTGTAAAAATCCCTTCTTTTACTTATACTAATAAGGGGGGTTCCAAATGAAATCTAAAATAGGTGGTTATACACCATTGATAAATACAGTTTTAGATAGGGCTAAGCAGAATGATGTTTATGCTATTGTTCGTATTGAAAGTAATAAAAACCTTTCAGTAGGTGTTCTTGATGGGCAAACAAAAGGTAAAAAAGCAGTACAGGATATAGGTGTGGGTATAAGTGTTTTTACAAAGAAAGGTGCATCCGGTTTTGCATCAACAGATAAAATTTACGCAGAGGATATAAAGAATGCTGTAGACAGAGCAGCTAATCTTGCGAAGAGCTCTGAAAATTATAGTAATGTCAAGCTTAACAAAGAAATATTTGATGTTGATCCTCTTATAGGAGAGTATCTTCAGGAAACTAAATATGATCTTGGATCTAAGAGTTCTGCAGAAATTGAAGAGCTTGTTAACAGTTTTAACATGGAAACAAAGAATTTGGATGAAAGAATTTCTGTTGAGACTTCTTATAGTTGTTCTGAAACAGAGTGGAGAATTGCAAGGACAGACGGTACTGATGTGATATTTAATGTTCCTCGTTCTAGGATCTTTAACTTTCTAACACTTAAGGAAGGAGATAAAATATCAGAACTGCATCTCAATGTCCAAGGGTTAGACTACAGTGTTTTGCTGGACGAAGATAAAAAACATCTTTATGATGCAAGATCAAGAAATAGTGTTCAGTTGGTTTCTGATTTGCTTAATGCTGGATCTCTTCCTGGGGGAAATTATAAGGCTTTACTTTCTTATGATTTTGCAGGTTTATATGCTCACGAAGCTGTAGGCCACGCATTTGAAACAGATGCTTTAAAGAGATCTATTGTTGGTGACGAGAACGGCGTTTTAAAGAAAGGTGAGAAAGTAGCCCCAGATAATATTAGTTTTGTTGACGGTCCTGTTGAGGGATTGTGGGGGAACCATTTCATAAGTTCAAATGGTGTTAAGAGAAAGACTGTTGAATTCATAAAAGATGGAGTTATTCTTGATGCGTTATCAGATGTTTTTAGTGCAAAAGAGAGTGAGGTGGGAATCAACGGTTGTGGAAGGGCAGAGAGTTATAATAAAGTTCCTATATGCAGGATGAGCGTTACAAGGATGGTTGATAGTAATCCTTACCCTTTTGATAAAGATTTTGAGGATGTAACTTTGGATGATATTTATGACATCTTGGTTAAGACTGGTGAGCTAAAATCTGGTGAGATGGTTGTTTATCCTGTAGTTGGTATGGGTGGTCAGGTCATGCCTGTTGAAGGAACATTTGTTTTTAACTGTGCAGGAATATACACAATAGAGAATCCTAAGAAAATAACTTTGTACAAACAGTCTCTTTTTAGTGGAAGTACACTTGAAACAATTGCAACAAGGACAAGAGGTATTGGTAAAGAGAATTTTGATGGTGCAGGTGTTTGTGGAAAAGGTGGCCAATCAGCACCATGTTCAAAAGGGGGTAATACATTCTTCGTTATAGACAAGAGTAAGGCAATCACCTTTGGAGGGGAGTAAAATGAAAGCAGCTGAAAAAATATCTCAAAAATTAGAAAATTATACTAAAAGAAAAGATGATTTGAAAATCAAGGATTGGAGATTTGGACTAGCTGAAGGCTGTGAAATTAGCTTAGGTCTTGATAAAGGAGAGATTGGCGGACCTTATTTGCCTCCTTCAACTAATGACGTTTTTCAAGGTTCGGCTTATGTTATCTGGGCTGATGACAGTGTCTCCATTATTGATATGGATGCTAAATCTTTGGAAGATTTGGATTTGGTTCTTAAGGAAGGTAAATTGAGCAGTTATGTTGATCCTGATTCACCAGATATACTCGAGCCGCAAACTCTTCCTTCTGATTTGAAAATCAAAGATGAGAAGGTTGCAGATCTGATAAATAAAGATAATTCTTACTTTTTTGAGGTCTTAGAATTTTATAAAGACCAGCTTGGACAAAAACCTTATGCTAAGAATATAGAGGCAGAAGTTGGAGCATCTTTGGCTAAATCAAATTTGATGAATTCAAAAGGGCTTAATGTAAGTTGGGAATCAACCTCAATGAGTACTGGTGCGATTGTCAACGATAAATTCTGGGACTTTTACAGTAAGAGAAATCTCTGCGAAAAGAAAGATCTGAATCGGATAGTAAACGAGATTGATAGGTTTATGATGCATATAGATAATCCTATGAAAATGAAGTCTGGAAAGATGAAAGTGATATTAGCTCCAGACACTTTAGGGGCTTTTTTTGGCAAATACATCGCAGGAGAGATTCTTGAAGGGGGTTCAATTGCAGAGAATCAGTCTTTGTATACTGTTGAAGATTTTCTTAATAAGAGGAAAATCTTTGATGAGAGAATTAATCTGGTTGTCAATGGGTTGAAAGACTATGATAATGGAACAGTGCCTTGTTCTGGAGAAGGGGTACCAGCAACTAAACAGTATTTGATTGCAGAGGGGAGATTGATTACGCCTATGTTGGGTTTGAAGTATGCAAAAAAGATAGGTATGGAGCCTACACCTCCTGGAAGTTTGAAACTTGAGGTAGCAGACAAGATGCCTTACAGTGGGATGCTCAAAGGTATTGACTATGGCCTTATAGTCTATGGTGTCTTAGGAATGCATACCCAAGACTCAAAGACAGGAAGGTATGGTCTTGCAGTAAGTGAAGGTTTGCTTGTTGAAGATGGAAAAGTAAAAGGGACTGTTAAAGATGTAGTTATTGCAGGTAACTTTTTCGATGCTTTGAACGATAAGAAGACTAAGTTCGCAAAGTATAGGGCAGACGAGATTGCAATGAGACTAGAATCCACAGTAAAAGCTAGAGACTAATTTTTTTCAAAAATGAAATTACCAACCATGTTCAGGCCAAACAAGGATTTGGAAGAGCATATTAAGAAATTAATGGGTAAGAAGAATCGTGATTTGACAAGAGTTGTCCAAAAAGATCCAAGGATTTATAGCGCGACTTATTGCGATTTAAAACCTGAGCAAATGTCCTTATGCATTTATACTGAAGAAAGTAGAATCACATGGCTTGAAATAGACTACCAAGATAAAGAACAAAGAAAGTTTGACATAAACTATTTTGATTTTAATGACTCTTACTCTCCAACATATCCATATTACACGATAAGATACAATAAGGAAGGGTTATTTTATAGTCTGACAGCCAAGGGAGTATTAAAGAAATTTACGAAGAAAGCGCTAACATATGCAGGTAATAAAAATGCAGAAGCAACACCGGTAAAAGTGTTAGCAGCATTAAGTAAAGAAAAACACAAAGAACCTATAATCATTTCATGGTCGAGTTTAGGATATGATGCAAGGATAAAAGCCGATAACGAATTCATCCGACCTTTAAATATAAATGATTTAAAAGAATTTCTTAATAACTTGGAACAAGGAGGGAATAAATTACTTATAGAGAAGGTAACAATTGAAGGATTAACATTAGAAGAGATTAAACGTTCTAACATGCCTGAACCTATTAAAATAATTAAGAATGCAAGCTGTTTTTAAACAAAAATTATCCCCTGCTTCTTATTTTTTTTAGAAACTTTTTAATCCCTTCTTTTGTAAAGCCTGCTAGAGGTCTTAGTACAACCAGTTTTGTATCATAATCTCTTACTTTTCCTATCATATCATTAACAACCAGTGCTTTTACATCAGAAGGTGCTCTGTCATCAATTTTTATCTTTGATCCATAAGAATATTTTTCAAGAATATTTACATCAATATCTTTTTTCTTAATAAAATTTATTGAACATCCTCTTTTCATCATAAGGTATGCTGCAACTATACTTCTTTTATCCTCTAATAATACTGCTACTTTGCCTGCAGTACCTATGGGTAACCCGTTTAGTCCTTCTATCTTTTCGTTGAAAACATACGCTTTTTTGTTCACGATTTCTATACCTATATCCACATCCGCTTTTTTTAGATTGACATTTGCTCCTGTTTTATCAACTATATATTGTCCAACATCCTGATTAATCTGTTGAGATGTGAATGGAAAGTTTTTGTCGGATCTCTTAGCAGATATCTTGAAACTTCCTTTACTATAAAGTTCTAGAGCAAGTTCTTTCATTCGTTCTGGATCTTGGTCTAATTCTATTGCTTTACTGATATTGCTTATCCCAAAAACATTTTTTAGAATACTGCAGTCTTCCCTAGTATATATTATGATTCGGCCTCTTGGATTCCTTATATCTTTGAATAATAATTTGTTTTGTTTTAAACATAGTCTTATGTTGTTGATTAGTTTTCTTTCGAAGAATTCTCTATTGCCTCCTTTAAGAGCTATTTCATGGTATCTTATTATATAACAGTTGAACATGTTAAGGGTTTAGAGAAGGATGTTTAAAAGCTTTTACAATTCTATCAAACTTTAAATATAATCGTTGCTTCTATATGTAGATCCAAAAATGTACCTGTCAGATATTCTTTATAGCGCAGATATAGCTTATTCAAAGGAAGGAAGATTTGTCTGATATTTTTTTCCCAAACTTTTATAAATCAACTTTTCCAAATCCTATTTTATGGAATCAGTCAAACCTATAGATATCAAATCAGGGATGAAAGTAAAGGATTTGGTTAGTGAGATGTCTAGTTCTGGTGTGATGGGTGCTGGAAGGATATCAAAGGCTGTAGAGATTATGTCTGCTATGAAGGATGATAAAGACTGTAAAGTATTCTTTGGTCTGGCTGGTGCGATGGTTCCTGGAGGTATGAAGAATATTGTTATAGATATGCTCAAGAATGGATACATAGACGTTTTTGTAACTACTGGTGCTAACATGACTCATGATCTGATAGAAGCTTTAGGTTTCCACCATTATCAGGGAAGCCAACATGTTAATGATAAAGAATTGCATAAGAAAGGTATTGATAGGATTTATGATACTTTTATGAAAAATGAAGTTTATGAAAAACTTGAGGAATTTTTTAACGAGCATTTCGATGAACTTAAAGATGAAACAGACATAAAAGAATTCTTATGGAAGATTGGGGGCTTACTGGAGAAAGATTCTATTCTTAAAACATGTTATGATAAAAAAATTCCCATATTCTGTCCAGGGATAGCAGATTCAGGTATTGGTCTTATGATATGGGGTCATTTGGCAAAAGGTGAGGCTGTTCAACTGAAAGCCTTTGAAGATCTAAAAGAAATAATGGATATTTCCTGGACATCAAAGAAATCAGGCGTTATCTATATTGGAGGGGGAGTTCCTAAGAATTATATTCAGCAGGCTATGCAGGTTACAAACGGGGCAAGTTATGGTATTCAGATAACCACAGATCGGCCGGAGTCTGGAGGAAGTTCTGGAGCAGAACTTAAGGAAGGCATTTCTTGGGGTAAGATGAATGAAGAAGGTAATTATGTCAATGTTATCTGTGATGCTACCATTGCCTTGCCTTTGATATATGCAGCTGTTAAGTAATATTCATGTATGAATCAAAAGAGTGGAAAAGTCTTTCGCTTATCGCGAGGGCTGAACTAATTCCTGTTATAGAAGATGTTAGGCCGGGTGCTTTTTTGACAATCTCAAAAGAGTTTAAGCCTAATCTGGAACAATGTATTCAAGAATCAGAAATATTATACCATGTTGAGGATTATAGTTCTGGTAACTCAAGATATTTAGTGTCCAAGAATAAAGAGATGTTAAATGATACTTTTTCATACTGGAAATCTGTTTATGACAGTAATTCTGAATGCTTAGATTACAAATACCATAATTTGATGGGTAATTTTTTTGGTTACCCTCAATGTTGTATAGATTATTTTGTGGACGCTTTTTCTTGTGGGAGGATGCCTGGTAGGGATTGGAATGGAAGGGCTGCGGTTTCATTTAAGAAAGGGACGTATAACGATGTTTTCAACTATGTGTTTCATCTGCCCTGCAGAGTTAATTGTAAAGAGACCAGGATTCTTGGTGAGAATCTAAAAGATGTTCTAGAAAAATATGATATGGAGGCTGCAGAAACTATTAAAAATATTAAACTCCTATCAATACTGAAGAGGTGCTAATTGTGGCAAAGAAAGTAAAAGACGAAAAATATTGGGAAGAATTTGGTAAGAGAATGGGGAAGAAATTTGGAAATGCTAAAGTCCATAGATATAGTTGTTGTGCAGGGTTTTCAAGTTTCGCTTTGATGATTCTTTTGATAGGAGTTTATCTTCTTGCAAGAGACATGGGCTGGATTCCTGATAAGATTTCAGGATGGACACTGTTCTTCATACTCTTAGGATTTTATTGGCTTGTTAAATCGTTGTTCAAAAGAACTTGTTAAAGATAGTTGACCATAACCTCAAGCTGGTCGTATGTAGGGTAGTTTTCGATTAAAGCTATCCCTAACTTTTTTTTCTTTAAATCTTTTTTGAGTTCATCAACTATCCATGAAGCTGTTAATATCCTGTTATTCTTTTTATCAAATTCAATGAGATTTTTTGGAATATCATATTCTTTCATTAGTTCTTTCATAACTTTTTTAGGATGTTTGCAGAATATTGCTCCTCTGAATAACATTCCCTCTTTTGTTATAATATCATAATCTTTTTTTACGCTTTTTGCTCTAAGCATGATCCTTTTCCTTAATTGCACTCTGTCTTTTAGTGTGGCTGTACAGTAATGGATTTTCTTTATCTTGCTTTTACCATATTTTAAAAGTTTTAAGGCAAGTTCTT